>CAZSOF010000040.1:13430-14810 GCA_964607685.1 uncultured Acidimicrobiaceae bacterium
GAAGAGCCCGGATGACGACGGCCTTCGTCCTCGGGGGAGGCGGACGCTGGGGGGCTGTCGAGGTGGGGATGATCAGGGCCCTGATCGAAGCGGATGTCAAACCCGAGTTGATACTGGGGACGTCGATCGGCGCCTTCAACGGCGCCGTCGTCGCCCAACACCCCGGTCAGGAGGGAGTCGACCGGCTCGTCGGGTTCTGGGAGGAGACCACCGGGACCGATCTGTTCCAGACTGCATTCCTCCGCCGTGTCTGGCGCATAGGAACCATGAAACCCTCCCTGCACGAGATCGACGACCTGCGAGCATTGGTCGAGCACGCCATCCCACCGGGCACTCTCATCGAGGACCTGCAGACCACCTACCAATGCGTGGCTGCCTCGATCGAACGATTCACCGAGCATTGGTTCGATCGTGGGCCTCTCGTCGACGCCATCCTCGCCTCGTCGGCTGTGCCCGCGCTGTTTCCCCCGGTGGAGATCGATGGTGAGCACTACTACGACGGGGGACTGGTGAATTCGGTGCCACTGAGCCGCGCGGTCTCTCTTGGTGCCGACGCGGTCTACGTCCTTCAAGTGGGACGCATCGAATCGCCGCTTCGCGCACCGCATCGTCTTCATGAGGCGGGTCTGGTCTCCTTCGAGATCGCACGGCGCCATCGTTTCGCCACCACCCTGGCCGACCTTCCGGAGGATATCGATGTGCACGTTCTTCCCACCGGGAGCCCAATCGCATTCGACGATCGACGTCAGCTCAGGTGGAAGGACACGGGTGGTGTCGAGGAACGCATGGTCGGGGCCTACCGGGCCACGGTCGACTACCTCGAGGCTCACAATCCACGGTGAGACCACCGCCAAGACCGATCCGCAGACTGCTGCTCGCCCCCGGCCTGGTAGTGGCAGTGCTGGCCGCCACACTGACCCTCCCTCTGATAGTGGTGATCGCCGCGTTCATCTCCAGATACGTCCCCGGCAAGTGGCGCATCCTGCGCATCGTCTGGTTCATCTTCCTCTACCTGTTGGTGGAGGCGGCCGCCCTCACGATGATGCTCTCCCTCTGGCTGATCTCGGGCTTCGGGCTCAAACTCGACACACCGGCGTTCATCGACGCCCACTATTCGCTGTTCGCCTGGATGCTGCGACGTGTGGTCGCCTCGGCCAAGTTCACCTTCAAGTTGTCGATCATCAACGAGGGGCCGGAAGCCCGCACCCGGGGAGAGGGGCGCACCCGGCCGATCATGGTGCTCAGCCGTCATGCCGGGCCCGGGGACTCGATGCTGCTGATGGATGCCCTGGCCAACCGCTATCGGCGACACCCGCGAATCGTGATGAAGGAGTTCCTGCAGTGGGACCCGGCGATCGACGTGATGCTCAACCGGCTGCC
>CAZSOF010000041.1:0-14547 GCA_964607685.1 uncultured Acidimicrobiaceae bacterium
CACCACCGGCACCTTGACGTTGCCTCCACTGAAGTAGTGGATCTTGGCCATGTTGTTGTAGATCTGGTCCATGCAGACGCCGAAGAAGTCGACGAACATCAACTCCACGATGGGGCGCATGCCATTCACGGCGGCCCCGATGGCGGCCCCGATGAACCCGGTCTCAGATATTGGAGTGTCGATTACTCTCTGGTCACCGAACTCGTCCAGCAGGCCCTCGGTGGCTCCGAAGATCCCCCCGTAGACACCGACGTCCTCACCCATGACGAACACCGAGTCGTCACCCCGCATCTCGGTGGCGATGGCCTCGGCGATGGCCTTCTGAGTCGTGAGCTTGCGTTCTGACGTGGTCGTCATAGCTTCACCGTCCTCTCTGCGAAGACGTGCTCCAGAGCGGCCTCGGGCTCCGGGTATGGACTGTCCTGAGCAAACTGCAGCGCCTCTTCCACCTCGTCGTACGCCTCCTGTTGCAGCGAGGCGATGTCCGCCTCGTTGAGGATGCCCTCTCCGGTGAGCTGCTTGGCGAAGGTGTCCAATGGATCCCGCTCTATCATGTCCGCCTTGAACTCGTCGCTGCGGTAGTGGTCGGCGTCGCCTTCGAAGTGGCCCCACAGCCGATCGGTCTTGATCTCGATCAGGCTTGGTCCCTCGCCCCGGCGGGCCCGCGCTATCGCCTCACCCATGACTTCGTAGACGGCAACGGGGTCGTTGGTGTCCACCAACACCCCGGGGATGCCGTAGGCGACGGCCCGATCGCTGTTGTCCGGGATGCAGGTCGAAGCCGACTTCGGCACCGAGATGGCGTAGGCGTTGTCCTCGACGACGAAGACCACCGGCAAATTCCATAGAGCGGCCAAATTCAGGGACTCGTGGAACGAGCCTTGATTGGCCGCACCCTCACCGAAATAGGAGAGGGCGACGTTGTCGGTGCCCTTGTGCTTGAACGCCATGGCTGCGCCCACCGCAACCGGGATGCCCTCGCCGATGATCCCCGAGCAGCCAAAGTTGGGCTCGACCGAGAACAGATGCATGTGGCCACCCTTGCCGTGTCCCAATCCGGTGTCACGCCCGAAGATCTCGGCGGCCATCATCTTCAGGTCAACCCCTTGGGCGATGGCGACGTGATGGGGACGGTGGGTGGCGGTGATCGCATCACCCTCCTTCAGGTGGGGGCGCATGCCCACTGCCACCGGCTCCTGACCGGCAGCGAGGTGCATCTCTCCCGGGATCAGACCGGCGGCGATGTCGAAGGCAGGGAGCTTGTCCGCCAGGTAGATCTCCCGTATGCGCTCTTCGAAGCGGCGGATCTTCACCATCGTTCGGTACATGTCGACCAGGTGTTCCCTGGGAATGTCCACGATGCAGCCTCCTTTCTCCGGACTCGTTGGTCCGGACTCGGTGACCGCCTCTAACCCCGGGAACCCTATAGGAACTTGGGTGGTTGGTAAGGGTCAAAGGACCCTGAATGCCTTTTCCAGATCCAGCAGCAGCGGGCCTTCGACCACACGAACCACCCCATCTCGGGCCGGGAGACGGCGTTCCCCGTCCAAGGCCACCATTCCCGCACCCTCACCCAGTCTCACCTCGGCACCGATTGGCAGGTCGTCGTGCCCCGCCACAGGAATGTCGAGCAGGAGACCAGGCCCGAATACAGCTCGCACCGGTGTGCCTCCACCGAAGAGGAGATGACGCGCATGCCCCTCCTGCAGAGGTCCCAGAGCGGCGCTCACCGAGGCCACTCCAACTGCGGTGCGCCGCGATGAAGTGACCAAGGCCTCGATGAGCTCATCCGGGTCCCATACCGCGCCAGCCCCCACCCAACGAGTCCGCACGGCGAGGGCGTCGACAACGGCCACGGATCGCCCCTGTGTGGTCTCCACCTCGAGAGCCGTTGTCGGCACGAAGGCGCCCAGGCCGGTGGTGACGGCGAGCGAGGTGGCCAGGCCAACCACACTGGGCTCATCGGTCAGGGCGAAGGCATTGTTGGTGCCAGCGCCAATGGGGACCAATGGAGCCCGTGGCCAGCCCTCCACAGCTGCCCGGACCGTTCCATCACCACCCACCGTGACCAGAGCGGCCGCGCCTGTCTCCCGCAGGTGGGCCGCGGCTCGTCGCGTGTCGTCTTCGGTGTTCTCTACCTCGACCTCCAGATAGTCCACTGGTGCCCCGGCCGTGCCGGCGAGATCGACAGCGTGTCGCACGAGCCCAGCCTGGTCGTCCAGGGCCTGAACACGGATGCCGCCCTCCGACCTCAGTCCGACCAGAAGTCGAGCCACTATGTTGGCCTTCTCCTCCATGTCGATGACTCGCGCCAGGGTGGTGAGGCGACGAATGTCCTTGGACGACGTCGGGTTGGCGACGAGGCCTACGAACATCGGCTCACCCTGAGTACTGACCTTCACGTGAGGAGATCCTTGCATCTGGCTCAACGCCGAGAAGCAAGTGGCCATGGCATCCGCCTGTTCGTTGACATGGCAGAGGTTGAAGTCGAGCTCAATCGGGTGCCGGCAGCCGACAATCGTGGCCGGATGCCCTTGGTGTGTCTGCCGACGGATCTACCAGCTCTCCTCCGGTTCTTCACCCCGATCCTCATCGGCATCCCGGCCCAGGCCGACGCTGTTCCCGGTCAGGCTCTCATGACCTGGTGAGCCTTCCTTGAGCACGGCGGCGGGAAGGGTGGCACCCGGGTCCTCGAACACCTCGATGCCCTGTGCCTCCTCACGCTCATGCTCCAGGGAGACGTCGCTCTCGACGCGTTCCAGCAATTCAGTGTCCTCGGCCTCTTCACCGGCCCGTTCCAGGAAGGGTTCCCGGTTCTTCGACTTTCTCATCAGCGCACCTCACCGCTATGTGACATCTTGGTTGGCTGCAGGCACTCGGTCACCTCCTGGTCGGAAGTCTGGGTGAAGTCGGCATAGAACTGACCTATCGCAAAGAACGGTTCTGGGGTCTCCGCGACAACGACCTCATCGACATCGGCCGCCAAACGGGAGGCGACGTCGCTCGGGGCCACCGGGGCCGCCACCACGACTCGGGCCGCTCCCTGGGCACGGGCGACCCGGGCTGCCGCGCTGATCGTGGATCCGGTGGCGATTCCGTCATCTACGATCACCGCCACCCGACCGCGGAGCGGCACTCTGGCTCGGTCCCCGCGAAAGAGCAGAGCCCGTCTCTCCAACTCGGCTCGCTCCCGCGTCTCGACTTCCTCGAGTTGTTTCGACGTGACGCCCGCCAACGAGAGGACATCGTCATTGACGACGCGCACGCCCCCTTCTCCGATCGCACCCATTGCCAGCTCCGGCTGATAGGGCACCCCCAGCTTTCGCACAACGATGACGTCGAGTTCGGAATCCAACTCCTGGGCTATCTCATGGGCAACCGGGACCCCGCCTCGGGGAATCCCCAATACCACCGGCTCGTCGTTTCTGAGATGCTCCAGGTGTCTAGCCAACAGGCGACCGGCCTCTCTACGGTCGGTGAACATGTTTCACCTCCAATGTGAGTCTTCCAATCTTGGTCGGATCGCAGTAGAGGAGAAGGACCCCTATCGCCTCTCTCCTACCGACCGGTGGTCGCAATGGTCGTGACTTTGTCCTCTGGTGTTTCCCTCCAACAGCCTGCTACTGGATGAGAGGTCGAAGGAGATGACGGAATGTCAGCCGAGAAGGTCCGCGCCTATTTGATCGAGCATGGTATCGACTACGAGACGAGCAGCCATGCAGCCACCTATACCGCCAGTGAGACCGCCGAGGCCGAGCATGTGTCGGGAAGACAGATGGCCAAGGCAGTGCTGCTCATCGCCGACGATCGGCTGGTGATGGCCGTCTTGCCCGGCGACAGAATGCTCGACCTGGAGAAGGCACAGATCGCGTTGGATGCCGGACATGTGCGGCTCGCCGAAGAGAGCGAATTCTCGCCCTCGTTCCCCGATTGCGAGATGGGGGCGGAACCGCCCTTTGGAGCACTCTACGACGTTCCCACCCTGGTCGATGAGGGCCTGGACAGTCCCCGGATCACCTTCACCGCCGGGACCCACACCGAAACCATCACCATGGGATTGGATGACTATCTGGAGTTGACCACCCCCAAGAGGGCAGACCTGGCACTCGCTCGGTGATCGCGATCCGATGCTCTCCATCGACGGTTCGGAGGGTGAAGGTGGACGCCAGGTTCTCAGAACCGCACTGACCGCTCTTTGCTCACTGGTGTGCCGTTCCACATCGAGAGATCCGGGCGAGACGTCACAGACCCGGTCTACTTCCTCAACATCTCGCTGCGGTGAATGCTGCAGCAAGCATCTCGGCGGCCGGTGTCGAGAAGGCCGTCTTGAGCTCGGAGACACTGACGTTCGAGCCGGGAGAAGTATGTCCCGGCTCGTATCGTTTCGACATCGGGACCGCCGGCAGCACAGGCCTCGTCCTTCAGACCGTTCTGGTGCCCTTGCTGACCGCAGACGGAGAATTCCAAATCGTCATCGAAGGCGGGACACACAATGCGGGGGCTCCGCCGCTCGAGTTCCTCGACCTCAGCTTTGCTCCCTTGCTACGCCGTATGGGAGCCGATTTGACCCTTTCGATGGAGCGAATGGGCTTTTATCGGGCCGGAGGCGGCCGAATAAGCGTCCGGATAGGGACCGCCCACTGGGAGCGGCTACAGCTGACCCGGAGGGGGGCAATCCGCTCGGTTTCGGCTCAGGCGATGGTGTCCCGGCTGCCCCTGTCGATCGCCGAGCGGGAGCTGGCCGTGGTCCGTGACAGACTGGGCTGGCCGGAGGAAAGCCTGACGGCCGTGGCAACAGACGCCGACGGGCCGGGCAATGTCTTGATCCTCACCGTGGAGGCCGAGCAGGTCACCGAGGTGTTCACGGGATTCGGGAGACGTGCTTGCCGGCCGAAGAAGTCGCCTCCCAAGCGGTGTCCGAGACACGTGAGTACCTGGACTCCGACGTGGCAATCGCCAGCCACCTCGCCGACCAGCTACTGCTCCCGATGACCCAATCCGGAGGTGGACGCTTCTACACCTCTCAGCCCTCGACCCACTTTGCGACCAATGCGGAGATCATCGACAGATTCTTCGACCTGGACCTAGCCATGTTCCAGATGGAGAGAGGTGTGATGATCGATTTCCGGCCGAGGTGACGATGGCGGACACGTTGCGACCAGGTGAATGGGCCTTGCTCTATGTGGGGAGGGGATGGTCGGTGGTCCCCATGCACACGGTGGACCGGGACGGGGCTTGCAGTTGTGGGAGCGCCGACTGTCCGTCGCCGGCGAAACACCCTCGTGTCCGCTGGGAGGATGCCATGGACCGGCCCGCAGGACACGAAACCGTGCATGCCTGGTGGCGAAGATGGCCGAACGCGAATGTCGGTGTGGTGACCGGGTCGGTGTCAGGAGTGGCCACAATCGACATAGACCCTCGAAACGGTGGTGACTTCACCGTGTCGAATCTGGAAACGAGCGGAAGGGGGCTCCCCCCGACCCTGGAGAGTGCGACCGGTGGTGGGGGAAGACATCTCTGGTATCGGTTGTCGGAGCAGAAGCTCAATTCGGTTACGCTCGGCGTCGGCGTCGAGTTGAAAGCAGAGCGCGGTCTCGTTGTCGCTCCGCCGAGTCGCCACCTTTCCGGAGGGTCCTACCGTTGGCTGGACTACTCCATGGAGCCGTCGAGTCTTCCCAGGTGGATCGTTCATCCGGCGACAGGCGAGGACGCCGTCCACTTGGCTCCCGTTCGAACCACCAGCGAGCGAGCAGAGTTCAGAGAGGCATGGGTAAGAGCCGGGATCGAGCTTATGGCGGGAGAGGCCCACTACCTATGCCCCTTCCACGACGATCATCATCCCTCGCTCCACATCGATGCCGACGGCTGCCGCTGGTATTGCTTTGCCTGTCGAATCGGAGGAGGTACCGGTCGTCTCCTCCAGGAGCTTGGAATCAGCCACCCACCACCGCCACGGGAGCGAATACAGGGCTGGGTGAGCAGCCACGAAGAAATGACCCTGGTCGGTGAGTCGTCTGTGGAGGTTGTCGGCGAGTCCTTTCATCAGGACGAGCTCCTGTCTCTTGCCGGCGGGCGACGCAGCTACGGCGGAGTCGATCTTCAGGCGGTGGCGGAGCTGGTCCCGGTCGAAGGAGACGGCATCGAGGTGCAGGTCGAGGGCAGGACGGTCGGATTCCTCTCCCGTCCCGACGCCCAGCGATTCGCCGGCTTGATCGAGGACAGCGTCGTCCAACATGGATTCGCCACGGCAAGGGCCTCGATTCGAGGCGGATGGGACCGCGGTGGAGATGATGTAGGTCTGTTCGGTGTGTCCCTGTCGATGCCTCAGGGATCACGTCCTAGTCGGTGAGTTTGCCAGAAGTGTCACCCACCGAAAGACTCCTCCCGGGAAGGCGCATGAGGTGTCAAACAGCTGCCGCCACACCGCGGGAGCTCCTCAGTCTTCGTCGAGCTCAGACCAATCTTCCCACTCCGGAAGCTCGGAGCGCTCGGGAGTCTCCACCACCAGGTCCTCGACGTTGGAAAGCTCATCGGTGTACACGACACGCTGGATCAGAGGATCCTCGGAGTCACTCACCTCCAACGTCATGTAGCCGAAGGGGTCGAAACGGTCGGCAACCCGATCGAATATCCAGACTGCCACGATCGGATCCGAACCGATATCTCCACGAGTCACCAGGAGCGTCGGGTATCTCAGGAACAGATCGTTGAAGCCGTCGGCCACACCCCTGCCCGACATCTCCCCGAGGAATTCCGCCTCGGCGTCCGCTGCCAGTAGTTCGCCCAATCCGTCCAGATCGCGACCGTTGACCACGTCGACGAACTCGTCCAACAAGTTGTCCAAGTCGGCGTTGTCGATCATCCGGTCTTGGTCACCCGAGAACAGCCCCGAACCGGCGTGGTCTGCCTCGCCCTCCCCGCGAATGTCGATCTGGTCAGACTCGAAATCGATGACAGGCTCCGTTTCGTTGGCCGCTGTCGGTTCGTCGTCCATTATGTCGGGCTCTACTCGATGCATGATCACCCCTTCCTCGCATCTTCCTTCATCGCGTCCATCGCTCCTAGAGGCAAAGGTCCTCCGGGATCGGGGTTCCACCCAGGTCTCAGCGATGTTTCCTCGGGAGCAAGACAAAAGGGCTGTTCGTCCGACACGGGCTCGGAGCATGATGTATATTCGGTGGTGAAGAGCCCGAAGGGTGACAACGGGTACTGAGTGCCTACTTGGTTGAGACCTGGCTGGAGAGCCTGGGAACCGTGGAACCTGAACCGGTCAACACCGGCGTAGGAAGTCACTCATCGGGTTCTTCATTCATCCCATCGCGTGGACGCCTCCAATCCTCAGCTGAGCCTGACCTCGGCTATGTCTCGAAGTCCATCAGCTGGAATACCGCTCCCTGCGGATCCTCCACGACGGCAAAGTGACCCCGGTCGATCCTCTCGGCTGGACGCAGCAGGGTTCCGCCCAACCCTGCTGCCCTCTCCCCGGCCGCGGTGCAATTCGACACGGCGAAGTAGATTCCCCAGTGAGCCGGCACTTCGCCCGGTAGCTCTTCGGACATCATCATCATGCCGGCCACCGGATCACCATCCAGAAAGAACGTCGTATACGAAGTGAGCCCGTAGACCTGGGTCTCGGCCTTCCAGTCGAAGACCTGCCCGTAGAACGTCTCGGCGGAGGAGACGTCTCTCGTCAGCAACTCCACCCAGCAAACACAACCAGGCTCACGGGAAAACCAGGTCAATTCGCCCGGTGATGGACCCTCGATCGTGCCGAACATGCCCCCGGTAGGGTCGGCCACGACGGAAACCCGGCCATCGGGGAGGTCGAACGGTGCCTCTAGGACCGAGCCACCGGCATCTTTGACTCGATCCGTCGTGTAATCCACGTCCTCGGTGTAGATGAACATCGTCCACATCGGAGGCATCGCTTCGTGTTCGGGGATGGTCATCATCCCGCCCACCTCGAGGTCCCCAACGTGACCGATGTAATAGTCACCCATCGGCGAAGTCGTCTTCTCGATGGCCCACCCGAACATATCGCGATAGAAGCCGGTGGCGGACTCGATGTCGGTCGTCGCCAGGTCCACCCAGTTCGGGGCCCCATGTGTGCTCGCATTGATCATCGCCACCTCCAGAGATGCTCCGGTGCCAAAGGTATGGAGCCACACGGCGGCCGAATAGAGACTTTGGCCCCTTCACCTCCCCGAGCCGGCCGACGGAGACTGGTCGGTGAACTCCCCGGGAGACGACATGTATGCAGACGACCCCTATGTGCGCTGGTTCGACGACCTCGGCGTGGACGATGTCGCCCTCGTCGGCGGCAAGAACGCCTCACTCGGCGAGCTGTATCGAGAGATGACCCCGTTGGGTGTCAATGTTCCCCACGGCTTTGCCATCACCGCCGCCGCCTACCGGGACACCCTCAGCCGGGCCGGGGCATGGCCGGCGTTGAAGGAACTCCTCGACGGGGTGGACAAGACCGACGTCGGCGACCTGGCACGCCGCGCTCGAAAGGCACGGGAATTGGTCTATGAGTCGCCGTTGGCCGATGACTTGCGGGAGCAGATAGCAAGGGCATACCAGAGGTTGGTCGAGGAGTACGGAACGGAGCTGAGCGTTGCCGTCAGATCGTCGGCCACCGCCGAGGATTTGCCCACCGCGAGCTTTGCCGGTCAGCACGAGACCTTTCTCAACGTCCACGGGACAGAGCGTGTGATAGAGGCCTGCAAACGCTGCTTTGCCTCGTTGTTCACCGACCGCGCCATTTCGTATCGCATCGACAAGGGGTTCGATCATCTCGACATCGCCCTCTCGGCCGGCGTCATGAAGATGGTGCGCTCCGACCTTGCCTCCAGTGGGGTCATGTTCACTCTGGATACCGAGTCGGGATTTCGGGACGTGATCTTCATCACCGGCTCCTATGGGCTCGGGGAGAACGTGGTTCAAGGTGTGGTCGACCCGGATGAGTTCTATGTCCACAAACCGACCTACGAGCTCGGCTATCGGGCGGTCCTTCAACGGAAGCTGGGCCGGAAGCAGATCCGGATGGTCTACGCACAGGGGAGAGGCGGACAGACCACTGCCAACGTGCCCACCGATGACACCGATCGCGAGAGGTTCTGTCTGAGTGACTCCGAGGTATTGGAGCTCGCCGGCTACGGCATCGAGGTCGAGAAGCACTACAGCATCAAGGCCGGCCATCACGCTCCGATGGACCTGGAATGGGCAAAGGACGGCCTCGACGGCCGGATCTACCTGGTTCAAGCGAGACCCGAGACCGTGGCATCGCAGATGGAGACGACGGTGATGCGTAGCTACCGGGTGCATACCGACCAGCCGGCGCTGGTGAGTGGTCGGGCGGTAGGGAACGCCGTGGCTGCCGGGAAGGTGAGCGTCATCGAGTCGACGGGAGCACTCATCGAGTTCAAGCCGGGAGAGGTCCTGGTGGCCGACACGACGACACCCGACTGGGAGCCGGTCATGAAGACCGCGGCGGCCATCGTGACCAATCGCGGGGGCCGCACCTGCCACGCCGCAATCGTTGCCCGCGAGCTGGGGATCCCGGCCGTGGTTGGAGCCGAGAAGGCCACCGAGCTTCTAGAGGCGGAGTCGGAGGTCACAGTCTCGTGCGCCGAAGGCGAGGTTGGGCGTGTCTACCGGGGACGGATTCCAATCGACGTCGAGGACCTCGACCTGCGAGACGTGCCGTCGACGAGGACCGAGGTCATGGTGAATCTGGGCAATCCCGACCTGGCCTTTCAGACCTCGTTCCTTCCGGTGGACGGTGTGGGTTTGGCCCGCATGGAGTTCATCATCTCCGAGTCCATTCGAGCGCATCCCATGGCTCTTCTCAGCCCACTGGATGTCGAAGACGCCGCGGAGCAGACAGCGGTCATGGGGATGATCCGCGGCTACGACAGTGGCGCCGAGTACTTCGTCGAGAGACTCTCCGAGGGAGTGGGGACGCTGGCAGCGGCCTTCTACCCGAGGCCCGTCATCGTGCGGATGTCCGACTTCAAGACCAACGAATACGCCAGCCTCGTTGGAGGAAGCGGCTTCGAGCCGGTCGAAGCCAACCCGATGATCGGCTTCCGGGGAGCCGCCCGCTATGCGCATCCGGCATACGCGCCTGGATTCGCCCTGGAGTGCGCTGCCATGAAGCGAGTCCGGGACGTGATGGGCCTGACCAACGTCAAGCTCATGATCCCTTTCTGCCGCCGAGTCGAAGAGGGGCGTCGTGTGCTCGAGGTGATGGCCGGCAATGGTCTGAGACGCGGAGAGAATGGTCTCGAGATCTACGTGATGTGTGAGATACCGAACAACGTGGTCCAGGTGGGCGCATTCGCCGAGATCTTCGATGGGTTCTCGATCGGGTCGAACGACCTCACCCAGTTGGTGCTGGGTGTCGATCGCGACTCGGATCTCGTCGCCTTCGACTTCGACGAGCGAGACGAGGGCGTGATCGAGATGATCAGACAGGCAATCGTCGGGGCCCACGCCTCCGGCAGGCATGTGGGCATTTGTGGCCAGGCGCCCTCTGACTTCCCTGAGATCGCCCGCCGCCTGGTCGAGTTTGGCATCGACTCGATCAGTCTCAACCCGGACACCGTGATGCAGACCACCGTGCGCATCGCGGAGGTGGAGCAGGTTGGCGTCGTAGGCTCGCAGGCGTTCAGTCGGTGACCACGAGCACGGCCGTCACCTCGACGCGATCGGCGGCAACTGCTCGTGTTGTGAGCCTTGATCAGGGGCCCCGCTCGGCCCCCTGACCCGGTGGGCCCCGTCCAACCCCCAACATTTCCCTGAGCAGGGCCGCATTCTCCGGAGCCCGGCCGGAAGCGTCGTTGTTGAAGTAGGCGAATCCGTCATCCTGGCGCAAAGACGCCACCCAGGGCTCGAGTTCGTCCGTGGTGTAGTCGTGGGCGAATCCCCCGCTGAGACCGTGGAACCTGGCATAGACGAACCCGGCAGTCCTGGTGAGATCCCTTGGCATGGACTGGGAACTGACCCAGACCAACGCCGCATCTTGATCCCTCAGGATCGAGTAGATCGACGGGTGAAGCCACGAGGCATGTCGAAACTCGACGGCTATGCGCACCGTGGGAGAGGCCATGTCGAGGAAGTCATCGAGAAGGGGCCCATCTCGGGAGAGATCTGGGGGGAGCTGCCACAGAATCACCCCGAGACGATCTCGCAGGCCAACCACCCGGTCTTGGAACCGGGTCAAGGCCTGTTCGCAATTGCGCAGCCGAAGCTGATGAGAGATCAGCCGACTCCCCTTGAGCGCAAAGACGAAGCCCTCGGGCGCACGATCACGCCAGGAAGCGATGGTTCGCTCCGCTGGAAGTCGATAGAAGCTGTAGTTGACCTCGACCGAAGCGAAGCGTTGGGCGTAGTAATCGAACCACCGGGTCCGGGGCAGATTCTCGGGGTAGAAGACCCCACGCCAGTGGTCGTAGGTCCATCCACTGGTGCCGATGACCACTCCTGTCACTGGAGCACCGCTCCCGACTTGACCGAGGAATACCTTGCCACGAACATGTGTTCGCCCAATCGTGAACAAAAAGGACTCAAGCTCAACGATAAGGGAGAACGCTCGCCTCACCGGCAGCGGGATACCCACCGTCGATCTGCTCGGCCACTACCTGGCGGGTATCGGCACCTATGACCTGCTCGATGCCGATGAGGAGGTTCGCCTCGCCCAGCTCATGGAGGCAGGCCACGAGGCGCGCAATCGTCTCGAATCAGGGGAGACGCTGGGCGCCGCGGAAGAGAAGCGTCTGCAGAGTGCTGTCATGGAAGGCGCGGCGGCGCGAAGCAGGTTCGTGAAGGCCAATCTGCGGCTTGTGGTCGCCAACGCCCGTCACTATGCCGGTGGGGATGTCGAGATGCTCGACCTGATCCAGGAAGGAAACCTGGGTCTCATCACCGCGGTCGAGAAGTTCGATTGGCGCCGCGGGTTCAAGTTCTCTACCTACGCCACCTGGTGGATTCGTCAGTCAATGCAGCGGGCCCGGGCCAATCTCGGTGACGCGATTCGTCTCCCCGCGAGGATGTTCGACATCCTTCCGGTTGTCCGGGCAGCGGCGGAGACTCTCCAGTCCCAGCTGGGGCGGTCTGCCACGGTGGAGGAGATTGCAGCAGAGACAGGCGTGTCGGAGAGCGATGTCGAAAAGGCTCTGATGGTGGGATCGACGGTCGCCCTGGAGGCACCGGTCGGAGAAGATGGAGCCACACTCGGCGATTTCATCGCCGACATCACGGCTCTTCAACCCGATGCCGAGGTCGAGCAACGTCTCGCCGAAGACGCCCTCCGCGAGAGCCTGTCCAGCCTGCCTGCTGTTCATCGCCGTGCCATCGAGCTGCGATATGGCCTGGACAATGGTGAGCCGGCGACCCTGGCACGGATCTCGAGCGAGATCGGTGTTCCCGAGCATCGGCTCAAGGGGCTGATCGATGAGGCCCTCGAAGCCCTGGCAGCAATGCTTGCCTCATCCGAAGAGATGCTCGTCGCCTGATCACCGAACCGGCCTCTTGCCGGCTGGTAGTGGAACATCCCTCTCGCCGAGATATGGTGCCCTTCGGCTGGCTGACGTCGTTGTTGGTGGTGTTATGTGACCCCATGAGCGGACCACCAGATGACCCTCACCAGTGCGCCGCTCTACCGGTTCGTCCCCCTCTGACGATCTCGATTCCCTCGGGACCGCCTGCGGTTGTCATTCCGCCGTCGTCCACGTCGATGGTGAGCGCGGTTCCGGCCAACGGAATCCCCTCGATATGAATCCGGGTGATCTCGGACGGGAGTATCGGGTCAACGAAGAGCTGTCCCATTGAGACGGCGGGATCGAAATCCAACAGGGTGCGGAGCAGAAGCAAAGGCGCCGCCGCTGCCCAGGCCTGCGGTGAGCACGACGTTGGATACGGCACCGGCTGTCTGAGATCCTCCCGGGGAAATCCTGCGATTAGCTCCGGTAGCCGTCCGCCTTCCCTGGCCGCCAGGTCCAGCAGACCGAGGGCAAGGCGATGTGATTCATCGACGAAGCCATACCGTCGCAGGCCGGCGGCTGCAATCGCAGTGTCATGGGGCCAGACCGACCCACAGTGATAGCTGACCGGGTTGTATGCAGCCATGGAGGAAGCGATAGTGCGTACTCCCCATCCCGAGAACATCTCGTCGGCCACGAGGTGACGAGCCACCACCGGGGCCTTGTCATCATCCACGATGCCCGTCCACAGACAGTGACCGACATTTGATGCAAGTACATCTACCTGTCGCTTGTCGGCGTCGAGTGCCATCACGTACCAACCATGCTCCTCCGACCAGAAGTCGCGATTGAACGCCTTCTTGAGCTCCAGAGCCTGATTGCGGAGGCTCTCCGCGAGCGTGTGATCACCGGCCTCGTCCGCAAAACGAGCCCGAGCCAGGTAGGCGGCATAGACATAGCCCTGGACCTCACAGAGGGTGATCGGTGGCTGGGCATGTCTCCCGTCGAAGAAACGCATGCAGTCCCAGGAGTCTTTCCAACCTTGATGCAACAGCCCCTGTGGATTGGCTCGCTGATACTCGACGTATCCGTCACCGTCGGCGTCTCCGTATTCTCGAATCCACCGCAGGGCCCTATCGGCGTGGGGCAGGAGGGTTTCGACCGTGCTGTCGGCCAACCCCCAGCGCCGCAACTCACCGAGCAGCATCACGAACAGCGGAGTCGCGTCCACCGAGCCGTAGTACACATTGCCGCCTCTCAAGGACAGCGATGGCGCCCTGCCGAAACGAACTTCATGGAGGATCCGCCCCGGTTCCTCCTCGGTGATTGGATCTTCGTCGTCCCCCTGAAGATCGGCCAGTGTCTCCAAGACGCCCTGGGCCAGCGACGGATCGATCAGAAGCGCCATCCATCCGGTCAGGATCGAGTCCCGGCCGAAGAGAGTCATGAACCACGGGGCTCCGGCTGCGACAACGACCCGCTCCGGGTGGGCAGGGTCGAAGATTCGCAACGCTCCGAGGTCCTCGGTGGCTCGCCGGACTGCCAGGTCCAGAGGTGGATGATCGGAAGTGACCCGGGGAGCTGCACTTCTCCACAATGCAAGGCGGGCTGCGGGCACGGCGTGTTCCACCGCGCTACCACACGGGTGGCTGAGGTCGATCACCTCGCCATCCAGCGAGACGGCAACCTCGACACAGAGACTCCAGGCTGCACGTGGCTCCAGCTCGATCTGCCATGACGCCAATCCGGGCTCGAGTCTGTTTGGGGGCGGATCAAAGCTCACCGACACGGCCAGCTCTGGCTGGTTTCCAACCGTCTCGAAATGAAGCCTCCCGTCTCGGACCGTGGAGGAGCGTTCCCTCCCTGGCGCCGGCTGACCTGCCTTCACCGCAAACACATCGGCGAAGTCGACGTCCGCCGTCAGTGAAACCGTCATATCGCCGGATTGGGGGTTGTAGCTGTGGATCTCCACGTCCTCGCGCATCCCCCGACCCACATACCTGCGACGGGTGACCACAACTGGGGCATCGGCCTCACCCGCTGGTGGCCAGGGGCGGCCGAC
>CAZSOF010000042.1:0-2547 GCA_964607685.1 uncultured Acidimicrobiaceae bacterium
TGATCGTGGTCGGGGTCAACGGAACAGGTAAGACGACCACGATCGCCAAACTGGCCAAACGACTGCTCGATTCCGGGCTCACCGTCACCTTGGGAGCTGCCGACACCTTCCGCGCCGCGGCGGGTGAGCAACTGAGGACATTGGGAAACCGGATCGGTGTCAATGTGGTGGTCGGTCAGGAGGGGGGCGACCCGGCCGCGGTCGCCCACGACACTCTTTCCTCAGCCCGGGCGCGAGGTGTCGACGTGGCTATCATCGACACCGCCGGACGTCTGCACGGCCAGCAGAACCTCATGGCCGAGTTGGCCAAGATCCATCGGGTTGCGGGCGGCGATGAAGTCTCGGAGGTGCTGTTGGTTCTCGATGGCACGGCCGGTCAGAACGGATTGGCACAGGTTCGAGAGTTCTCGAGTGCAGTTCCACTGACCGGCATCGTGATCACCAAGCTGGATGGCACCGCCCGGGGTGGGATCGTGATCTCGGTCGAGCGTGACCTCGGTGTTCCCGTCAAGTACGTGGGCACCGGGGAGAGTCTCGGCGACCTCATGCCCTTTGACCCGGATAGCTTCGTCGACTCGCTGCTGGAGGGACTATGAATCTGGAGAATCTCGCCGAAGCGGCCCGGGCGGCGGCTGAGGGGTCCTACTCGCCTTATTCCGGGTTCCGGGTGGGTGCGGTGGTGGTGGGTGCTGCCGGGGAGGTGTTCACGGGTGCCAATGCGGAGAACGCCTCCTACCCCGTGTCTTCCTGCGCCGAGGCGACGGCGATCAACACTGCGGTGGCCCACGGCGTGCGAGTCATCGACACCGTTGCCGTGGCCTGCATCGACGCCGCGGGGACGGATGGCGCTTATCCATGTGGGCATTGCCGGCAGATCATGTCAGAGTTCGGTGTGCAACGGGTGGTGGTGACTGCAGGCGAGGGCTCGGAGGTGCGGGAGCACACTCTCGAGGAGCTGTTGCCCCACCGATTCGGGCCGTGGGCAGAGGAGTGAAGCAGCGATCGACCTCGGCCATCCGGTCATGGAGCGGGCGCTGCGAACCACAGGGGCATGAATAGGGATGCCCGTGTCTTCGGCACGGCCGGTCGTTTCGAATCTCGTTGCCGTGTCCTTCAGGTCCTGACGTCTTCCCAGCTGCCCCTGTTCTCCTTGCGGACCACGAACCGCAGACCGGACCACGTCTCGTCGATGGTGCATACCTTGTTATCCACCATCCCGGTGGAGAGAAACACCTCACGCAGGGCGTTCCCGTCGATGTCGGTATCCACGCCCGATACCCTCTTGGGCCAGGCAATCCAGATCGCCCCGTCGGCGGGGAGCATGGTCATCGCCCGCTGAAATCCACGTTGCGCCTCGGCGATTCGATCGGCGAAGATCAGATAGAGATCAGCCGGCTTCTCGGTTCGGTGTGTCACCACTCCCTGCGGCAGGTCGCCCAGGTCGAAATTGAAGTAATTGGGGGCATTGAGAATGCCCACAGTCATCCCTTCTCTGATCCCCAACTTCTTTGACAATGACGCGTCGCCGTGTTCGGTCATGGCACCGATTAAAGCCGTTCACCGGGAATCAGCATCCGGGGGAGGTCGTTGGCCGGGGCATGGACATCGAGCGACTGTTGCGGCACAGAGAGGCGAAAGACGAGTTCTTCGCTTCGAGTCATCACTCACCCCTCGAGCATCACGATCGCCATCGGTTCGCCGGTCTCGGCTACTTCGAGCCCAACCCCGATCTGGTGTTCACGGTGCCCCTGGAACCCGGGGACCGTTCCGAAGTGCGGATTCCAACCTCCGATGCCCGGGAGAGGGTCTACCGACGGGCAGGTCGTGTGAGATTCGTCGTCAGCGGCGAGACAGTGCAATTGACGGTCTACGAAACCGGACATCCGGGATATTTCATCCCGTTCCGCGATGTCACGTCTGGCACGTCGACCTACGGAGCCGGTCGGTATCTGGATGTCGACACCAACGAGGATGGAACGCTGACGATCGACTTCAACTACGCGTACAACCCTTCCTGTGTCTACAACAACGGCTACTCCTGCCCGCTGCCACCGGTGGAGAACTGGCTAGAAGTTGCCATCGAGGCTGGCGAGAGGGACTTCGAGATGTAGGAGGAGGGGCCAATTCCCTCTATCATCTGAAGTTCCGCCGGAGCACACATGACGCTACCCGCCATCCACATCGGCCCGGAGCACGACGCCTGTGGCGTCGGGTTCATCGCCGCCCGAAACCGTGTGCCCTCGTTCCGCATGACCCGGCTGGCAGTGGAGTGTCTGCAACGCCTCGACCATCGAGGAGCCAAGGCTGCAGACGGGACCGGGGATGGGGCGGGACTGCTGACCCAGCTGCCACACAAGCTGATCGCACGTGAGCTTCGCACCCACGGCAGTGAAATCGACCCCGAGCGCGTGGGCATGGTGATGTGCTTCCTCCCGCCCGACGACGCGGCCGCTTCCCGTTCACTGGTCAGTGAGGCCCTGGAGGCCGAGGGTATTCGTCTCATTCTGTGGCGCTCGGTTCCCATCGACCCGTCGGTCCTCGGTGAGC
>CAZSOF010000042.1:2647-13889 GCA_964607685.1 uncultured Acidimicrobiaceae bacterium
CCTTCAACGATGATCGGTTCGACGCCGCCGCGCTCACCCGGGTGTTTGGCTACACGGCCGAGGAGCGACGCTTGATCCTGGCTCCTCTCGCCCAGGGCACCATCCCGACGGGGTCCATGGGCGACGACACCGGCCTTGCCGTGCTCTCAGATAGGCCACGCCGTCTCACACGCTATTTCCATCAGATGTTCGCCCAGGTGACCAATCCTCCCATGGACCCGATCCGGGAGAAGCTGGTGATGTCACTTCGGATCCAGCTGGGGAGGCGCGGCTCGATTCTCGAGGACTCGCCGCGGCAGGCGCATCTGATCGAGCTGGCCAGCCCCATCCTCTCCGACGCCGAGCTCGAGGCGATCCTCCGCTCCGGGGATCGGCGGTTCTTCGCCCACTGGATCGCGGCAACCTGGATGGCGTCCGACGGTGTCGCCGGGATGGAGCGACGTGTGCGCGAGATCTGCGCCGAAGCCGCTGACTCGGTTCGCTTGGGTGCTTCGATCCTCATCCTCTCCGATCGGGAGACCGGGCCCGAGGAGGTTCCGATACCCATATCGCTCGTGGTGGGAGCGGTGCATCATCACTTGATCGATCAGGGGGTCAGGGGTGACGTCTCGCTGGTCGTCGTCTCGGGTGAGCCGAGAGACGCCCACGACATCGCGGCACTGCTCGGTTTCGGGGCGTCGGCGGTCAATCCCTATCTCGCCATAGACCAGGTGATCGATCTGGCGCATACTGGGATGGTTGACGTCGACCCGGTCGCTGCCCAGGAGAACTACCGATCGGCCCTGGAGACCGGACTGCTCAAGATCATGTCCAAGATGGGGATCTGCACCCTCGCCGCATACAGAGGGTCAGAGCTGTTCGAGGTGATCGGTCTGTCGGAGGCCGTGTGTCATCAAGCGTTCCGGAATGCGCCCCGCCGGTTGCGTGGGATCGGGTTCGGTGAGCTGGCGCAGCACGCGCTGGAGCGGCACTCCCAATTCGCCGAAGGCGATCACCGCTCCGGTGGCTTCTACAAGCACCGCCGGGGGGAGGAGTTCCACATCACAGGGCCCAAGATCGTCCTCGACCTGCAGAAATCGGTGCGCTCGGGAGAGACCGAGGGATGGCACAAGTACCTGGACACCATCTCCGATCGCCCGCCGGCTCTCATCCGCGATCTGCTGAGCTTCGTCGGCACCAACCCGATCCCCGTGGACGAGGTGGAGCCCGCGGAGACCATCATGCGTCGCTTCGTGACTGCGGCCATGTCGCTGGGCGCGTTGTCACGGGAGGCTCACGAGACCCTGGCCCAGGCAATGAATTCCATCGGCGGTTTGTCCAACTCCGGTGAGGGAGGTGAGGACCCGGCTCGATACGGGACACCACGTAACTCCGGGATCAAGCAGGTGGCCTCGGGTCGATTCGGGGTGACACCGGCATATCTCAGCTCGGCGGAAGAGCTACAGATCAAGATGGCCCAGGGGTCCAAGCCAGGGGAGGGTGGACAACTACCCGGTCACAAGGTGTCCGAAGAGATAGCCCGGCTACGGCACACCGAGCCCGGCGTGACTCTGATCTCACCGCCCCCACATCACGACATCTACTCCATCGAGGATCTGGCCCAGCTCATCTATGACCTCAAGTCGTTCAAGCCCTCGGCCCGGGTCTCCGTCAAGCTGGTGAGCGAGCCCGGTGTGGGCACCATCGCCGTGGGCGTGGCCAAGGCCGACGCCGACGTCATCACCGTGTCCGGCTCCGAGGGTGGCACCGGCGCCTCACCCCTGATATCGATCAAACACGCCGGATCCCCGTGGGAGCTGGGTGTGGCTGAGGCTCATCAGGCCCTGGTGGCCAAGGGGATGAGATCAAAGGTGATCCTGGAAACCGATGGTGGCATCCGCACCGGGCGCGACGTGGTGGTCGCCGCCCTGCTTGGTGCCGAGCGATTCGGGTTCGGGACTCTGCCCCTGCTGGCCATGGGCTGCAAGATGGTTCGTCAGTGCCATCTCAACACTTGTCCGGTGGGTATAGCCACTCAGGACCTGGAACTCCGCGCCAAGTTCACCGGAGCGGTCGACCAGGTCGTCGTCCTGTTCCGGCACGTGGCCGAGGAGATTCGACAGCACCTGGCCGCACTCGGTGCGAGGACCCTGGACGAGATCATCGGTTGTGCCGACCTGCTCCGTCCCACCGACACCTCCCACCCGCTGGCGCCTGACCTGGCTGCCTTGCTGGTGAGGGCACAGGGTCGGCGACGACACGGGGGATATCACCCCGTTCCCGCGTCCAGGCTCTCACAGCGAATAGTCGTCGACGCCGCGGCGTCGATAACCACCGGCGCCCCCATCGAGTTGAACTACCCGATCCAGAACACCGACCGAACCGTGGGTGCCCGTCTCGCCGGCGAGATTGCGGCCCGCTACGGAGACGACGGGCTGGCGGAAGGGACAGTGAAGGTCCGACTCTTCGGGACCGCCGGGCAGAGCTTCGGAGCCTGGCTGTGCTCCGGAGCAGTTCTCGACCTGCAGGGCACCGCCAACGACTATGTGGCCAAGGGAATGGCAGGGGGCACCGTCGTGGTCACGCCTCATCGCGGAGATGGGATTCCGCATGCCGCGGGCAATGCCGTTCTCTATGGAGCCACAGGAGGTCGTGTGTTCCTCGCCGGACGGGTGGGTCAGCGATTTGCCGTGCGCAACTCAGGGGCGACCGCCGTCGTCGAGGGTTGCTCCGACCACGGTTGCGAGTACATGACCGGTGGCGTCGTGGTGGTCCTGGGTGAGGTGGGCCGCAACTTCGGAGCGGGTATGACCGGTGGCTTGGCCATGGTCTGGGATCCCAACCTCGCCCTCAAAGGACGTCTTGCAGAGACCGCTCCTGCCGCTCGTCGCCCGGTCGACGACGAGGTCGCGTTGCTGCAGTCGCTCATCGAGGAGCACCTGGACCGCACCGGCAGCCCGGTGGCCCTAAACCTCATCGAGCAGGGCGAGTACGCCGGCGAATTCTGGGTCATCGAGCCCCACGGCGACGTCGATCAGCCCAGCGAAGCCATCCTGGAGGTGGCCGAGCTGGGGGACTGAACGCAATCTGTCGTGCTGACTGCCCTGTTGCAGGGGGCTATCTGCACTATCGATACGGGGAGCTGATCTGTCGTGCAGGCGCGCCTGCCGAAGGGGACCATTTGCACATCCCACGGCGGCTCAGCGGCTCTCCAAGGCCGCGATGAGTTGGGGCAACACCTTGTGCACGTCACCAACCACTCCCAGGTCGGCAACCGAGAAGATGGGAGCGTCCGGGTCTTTGTTGATGGCGATGATGGTGCCCGAGTCCTTCATCCCCACCAGGTGCTGCATGGCGCCGGAGATGCCGGCGGCGATATAGACATCCGGTTTGACCGTCTTCCCGGTCTGACCCACTTGTTTGGCGTAAGGGACCCACCCGGCGTCGACGATGGCGCGGGTGGCGCCGGTCGCCGCCCGCAATGGCTTGGCTACCCTCTCCACCAGGTCGTAAGCCTCCGCCGACCCCAGCCCACGGCCTCCGGAGACGATCACCGCAGCCTCGCCGAGCTGTGGCCCTTCACGCTCTTCGGCGTGGGACTCGAGGACTCTGGCTTCGGCGCCTGCGACGTCGGACAGGTCCAGCGTCGCGACCGACGGTGGTCCTCCGCCGGCCGACTCCGCGGGAAACGACTTGGGTCGGACGAGCACGATGTGAGGCGCACCCGACATCGCCGCGGTCGCCACCTGACTTCCTCCGAAGATCTCATGATCGGTCTCCACTCCGGCGTCGGTGATTCTCACGTCGTATGCGTTGGACAGGACCCCCACTCCAAGACGGGCAGCCAGCCGTCCGGCGACATCCCGGTCGGTGTAGGCCTGGCCAAACAGAATCAGGTCGGGGTTGTCTGCCACAACCCGATCGGCGAGAGCGGCTGCCACCGGGCCCGAGGGGAGCCTGTCCCCGGGATCGGCATTGAGGACACTCGTCGCCCCATGATCGCCGAGGACGGCAAACACGTCCTCGTCACCATGGCCAACGTAGACAACGGTGACGTCACCCAGCTCTCGAGCCTTGGTGAGAAGCTCGAGCCCGATTGCAGATGGAGCTCCTTCGATCTGCTCGACGAACACCCAAACCGCGGCCATCTAGATCACCTTCCTGGCTTCGAGCAGGACGAGGATCTCCCGGTATGCTTCGCCATCGTCTTCCACCTTGCGCCCCGCCGCCCGTTCCGGAGCGGCGGTGATGGCGACGACCTTCTGCGAGATCGAGACCTCGACTCCGAGATCGCTGATGCCGACTGATTCCATCGGCTTCTTCTTGGCGTCCATGATGCCCTTGAAGGTGGGGTAGCGAGGCTCCACGACCCCGGCGGTGACGGTGATCACTGCGGGCAGCTGGGCGCTCACCACGTCGTATCCAGCCGGTGTCTGACGGTGGATCGTCACCGAGCCGGCCTCGGTCTCGACGTGCGTGGCGTAGGTGAGGGCCGGAACCCGGAGAATCTCGGCGAGCATCTGAGGGAGGACACCGGCATAGCCGTCGGTCGACTCCGTCCCGGCGATGACCAAGTCGAAGCCCTCTTTGGCGATGGCGGCGGCGAGGATCCGGGCGGTGGCCAGGGCGTCGGAGCCACGTAGTGCGTCGTCATCGATGATCACTGCCTTGTCGGCACCCATCGCCAACGCCTGTCGGATTCCCTGTGCGTTGCCGGTGGGCCCCATGCTCACCAGCGTCACCGTGCCCTCACTGGGCTGGGCTAGCTGTAGACCCATCTCCACCCCGTACCGGTCGGTGTCGTCGAGGACCTGCTCGTCCGGCCTGACCAGCCAGAAGGTGTCATCCTCGAGCCTGTAGGGGGTGGCGGGGTCGGGGATCTGCTTGACGCAGACGACGACCTTCATTCGGCACTTCTCCTTGTGCTCGGCGGCGCAGCGATGCTATTGGACACCCTCGGACGTAGCCAACCTCAGACGGTGTCGGGGTCAATGCGCTCCAAGACGAGCCCCACCGGAGGAGGCGGGTCTTCGGAGACGGTCCAGGCCGACGCCAGGCCATCGCGCTGTGCCTCCCACCTCGTCTCTTCTGAGTAGCGGACGGTTGCCAGCAGATCCCCCGCACTCACCCGATCACCGATCTTGGCCTTCAGCGTGATGCCGACTCCGGGATCGACATCGTCTTCCATTCGTTCCCGCCCGGCGCCGAGATGGGTGGCGGCGAGGCCAATGGTCGCCGCATCACAGCGGACCACGTAGCCCGACCCGGGGGCGGTGATCCGGCCTTCGTGGGGGGCGATGGGCAGCCGGGAGGTGTCATCCAACGCAGTCGGGTCGCCCCCCTGGGCTGCTGTCACCTCTTTCAATTCCTGCAGGGCGGCTCCCGACATGATGGTGTCGTGGAGTCGTTCCCGACCACCATCGATCCCGGCCAGCTCCAGCATCACCTCGCCGAGCGTGAGTGTGAGCTCGAGGACGTCTTCGGGGCCCTTTCCACGGAGGACTTCGACCGACTCCCTGATCTCGTTGGCGTTGCCCACCTCGTGTCCAAGCGGCTGCTCCATGGACGTTATGAGGGCGACGGTCTCGACCCCATGGTCACTCCCGATCGCGACCATCGTCCGCGCCAGCTCGCGCGAGTCCTCGATTCTCACCATTGCTGCGCCCGATCCGGTCTTGACGTCGAGGACCAGCCCGTCGAGACCCTCGGCCAGCTTCTTGGACATGATCGAGCTGGCGATCAGCGGGATCGAGGGGACTGTGCCCGTGGCGTCCCTCAGGGCATAGAGCTTGCGATCGGCGGGGACGATGGTCTCGGACGCCCCGGCCATGACGAGACCCCGCTTCTCGAGTATCTCTCTGAAATGCGTGCGGTCCAAACCGGTGGTGAAGCCCGGGATCGACTCCAGTTTGTCGAGGGTGCCACCGGTATGGGCGAGTCCCCGCCCAGACATCATCGGCACGGCCACCCCGCAGGCCGCCACCAGGGGAGCCAGGGGAATGGAGATCTTGTCTCCGACCCCACCGGTCGAGTGCTTGTCGACCTTGGGCAACGGGACATCCGAGAAGTCCAGGACATCACCGGAATTGAGCATCGCCGCGGTCCAGGCAGCGAGCTCATCCTTGCTCATGCCGTTGAGCAGGATCGCCATCGCCATGGCCGACATCTGGTAGTCGGGCACTGTCCCCTCGGTATAGGCCTCGATCAGCCAGTCGATGCCGGCCTGGCTCAGCTCCCCTCCGTCGCGTTTGACAATGATCAGGTCTTCTGCGCTGAACGCCATCTGCGACAAGCTATCCGGACGTCAGAGAATGCCGGTGAACTCGGGGAGCCCCAATGCAAGGTTCAGGTTCTGCACTGCCTGGACTGCTGCCCCCTTGAGGAGATTGTCCTCCGCTGCGACCACGGTGAGATTGAGACCGTCGTCGCTCACCGCGCTGCCGCCAATCAGCACCCCGAGGATCCCGGCGCCATCACGGAGTGTGGGAATGTTCTCTTGAACATTGACCAATGGCTCGTCCTCATACGCCCTCAAGAGGCGCTCGGTCGCCGTTGGCACATCGATGGGCTCGGCCAACGGCATATGGGTGGTGACCAGCAGGCCACGGAAGGCGGGGTGGACATGGGGCATGAAGCGCACCGTGTGCCCGAGATGACGTGTTCCCTCACGCTCGTGGTTGTGGTTGACCAGCCTATAGGGAACCAGGTTGTCGGCCAATACCTCCGGATCGTTCCGCGGAGAGGGTTTCGTACCGGCTCCCGAGTAACCGGAGGCACCGAAGACCGCGGGCACACCGCTCAACCGGTCGAGGAACGGATAGATGACCAGCTGCATCACTGTCGCGTAGCAACCCGGGTTGGCGATGCGGCGGGCCCCGGCGATCTTGTCTCTGTGCAGCTCCGGCAACCCGTACACCCACGAGTCGTCGAACCTGTGATCGGCCGAGATGTCGACTATGACCGTCTCGGGTGAGAGCGCAGCGCACCAGGGCTCTCCCACACCATCGGGAAGGGCGACAAAGACCGCGTCCGGGCTCCGCTCTGCGAGCTGCTCCGGGCTCAGAGACTCGTATCGCAGGCCGTCGATCGCCGGCACCGGCTCGCCGGCGAGCTCCCTGGAGCCGGCGAGAACGACATCCACCGAGTGGTTGGCAGCCAGGAGACGCATGAGCTCGCCGCCGGTGTGACCGCGGGCACCGACCACGCCAACGGTGGAGATCTCAGACATCGTTGCCCACGAACGACGTCGGCTTCTCTGAAAGTCTCTTCACTGCGCGACCAATGACTTCGAAATCGCTGATGCCCTTCCAGAAGACGGTCCACTCGCCCAAGGTCATCAAACCGTCGGCTTCGCCGGCGTAGAAGGGGTTGAAGTCGTTGTCTGCCCTGGACCGCCACACGAAGCCGGGAAAGTCCCTGGTCAGGTGGGTCCATAGGGTCCTCGCCAGGCCCTCACCACGTGCCTCCTCATGGATGGCGAACTTGTCGAGATAGACGAACTCGTCGAGCTCGGAGATGACCGCAGCCGCCCGATAGGTCTCCGACACGTAGGCCGAGATCAGGTCGGTCTCCGCCCACCAGTCCGGTTGCAGCTGCCTGCCGAATGCCATCTCGATGAGAGCGGTCAGACGTGTCTCGTCCACGTCGTCCTTGGCCGTGAGCTTGTGTATCCGTTCCCCCTTGCGGACGAGTGTTCCGTCCCCACTGTGCGTGAACAGCTCACGAGCCAGTGCCGTGGGAGTGGTGATAGACACCGATGTGGTTTGAGGGGAGTCGTCCAGGAGCCGTTTGATCTCGGAGAGCTTGAGACGCATTCCGGAGTGGACCCAGTCCGCGTCCATCAGCTCGTCGTAGTCAGTGGCGAGGTTGATCCAGTCGATGACCCGGCCGTGCTCGTCCAGGAGCCCCCCGGTTTCGGAGAGGAAGATGATCTTCATCGGCTGGACGGCGTGCACCAGCTGGCGTGTGGCGGCGTCGGCGTTGATGTTCACCAATTGACCGCCGGGGGCCACGCCGAGACAGGTCAGGATGGGGATGGCCCCGGACTTGACTATGGAGCGCAGCAAGTCGAGATGGACATCGGTCGGCTCTCCGACCAGGCCGTAGCGCTCGTCATCGACGAGCATGGCGTCGAACACGCCCTGGGTCAGTCCGTGGGCGTCGACACCCTGGGCCCGCACCGCCTCCACGAGGAGGATGTTCTGGGAGGTGAACACCTCTCGAGCGGCATCGAGCACCTCCGGGGTCGTCACTCGAAGCCCGTCGACTCTCTCCCAGGCGATCCCGTCCCGGTCGAGTCTCTCGTCGAGTTGAGGACCACCACCGTGGATGACGATCGGGGTGAGGCCGACCGTATGCAGCAGAGCGAGCGAAGCCGCCGTCTCCTCGAGACGGTCTCTCAGAATCCCACCCCCGACCTTGATGACCGCGAATCGTGTCTTCTCCAGCTCAGAGAACCGTCGCAGGTAGGTTCGTATCTCCTTTCCCTCGCTGACGTTGGACAGAAGCTGGACGATGATCTGACGGATGTCCTGGGTGCGAGTGGTCATTGGTCATGCACCAGTGTCTTCATGACGGCCTTCTGTACGTGGAGACGGTTCTCGGCCTCCTGGTAGGCGACGCAGCTGGGCCCGTCGAACACAGCGTCGGTCATGATCACATTGCGGCGCATGGGAAGACAATGACTCGCCAGAGCACCATTGGTGCGAGCCATCTTGACCTCGTCCACGATGAAGTGGCGATACAGGTCGCGTACCGGTTTCTCCGCACCCCAGTTGCCGAAATAGGAGAGTGCTCCCCAGCTCTTGGCATAGACGATGTCGGCCGTGTCGTACGCCACATCGATGTCGTGGGTGATGGTGATTCCCTGTCCGTTCAGATCGGCATCGGTCTCGGCGATGTCGAGATAACGCCGATCGAGGATGTAGTCGGGGTTGGGACACAGGAGGGTGACGTCCATCCCGAACTTGGCGGCGATCACCAATGCCGAGTTGGCAACTGCGCTGTTCAGCGGCTTGGGGTGATAGCTCCAGGTGAGAAGGAACTTCTTGCCGTCGAGCTCACCGAGTTGCTCCTCCAGTGCCATCACCAGGGCCATCTCCTGACAGGGGTGGGTGATGGTCTCCATGTTGATCACCGGCACCTCGGCATGCTCGGCGAAGGCGTTGAGGATTAGGTCCTTGCGGTCCTCTTCCCAATTCTCGAATCGGGGAAACGCCCGAATCCCGATCAGGTCGCAGTAGCGGGAGAGCACCCTGGCGGCCTCCTTGACGTGCTCTTCGGCATCTCCGAGCATCACAGCGTCCTTCTCGAACTCGAGGGGCCACATGCCACCGGAGGGGGTGAGCACCACGGCGTGACCACCCAGTTGGTAGGCACCAACGTCGAACGATGTCCGAGTGCGCAGCGAGTTGTTGAGGAAGAGGAGGGCGATGGTCTTGCCTGCCAGGGCATCACCTAGAGGGTTCTCCTTGAGCCCTCGGGCGTCGTCGATCAACGCCTGCAGCTCTGGTCGTGACCAGTCGTACGTGTTCAAGAAATGCCTGATCGAGTCAAGTGTCGTATCGGTTGGGGCAGGGTTCAAGTCGCTCAGGGCTTGAAGGACTCTCAGTCGAAGCGCAGATGGGCCGGTTCTGGTGAGGGCGGCCTCGCACGGCACTGATGTAGTGGGTGAAACCGTCTCTCCTCGTGGCCGGCTCCCGCCTGGTGCCAAGTCGGATTGGGCTCCACGGCAACGGTGCGTCCTGCTCCCGACCGAACTCGGTCAATCCCGCGCGGGGCGAGGACACGGCTCACGTCGTCGACGGAGACTTCTTGTCTCAGCCTGTTTGTGGCTTGTCTTGCAGGTGGGTTGACAGAGAGGTTTGTGTCACCGGCGTCTCGTATGTTGGTGGGATGGGGAGAAGGCAATGAGTGCTATTCGTTGTGCACTCGATGAGATGTTTGCGGTTGACGACGGTGGGTTGTCGGCCGAGGAGCTGGCTTGTGATGTGGTGGAGCTCTCCTATGTCGCCCAGATGGTCGAGGTGCTGCGGGCGAGGAGGATCAAGAGTCTGGGTGACCGGGGTGGCCACCACCGGCTTGGTTATTCGTCTCCAACCGCTTTTTCTGATGGATCAAACCGGTGTGTCGCCTGGCCAGGCCAAGAGGCTGGTCGGTTATGGCAACGCCGGGGAGAGAGCACCCCACGCCTATTCGGCGTGGGCTGATGGCGGTTTGTCGACCGACCAGGCCCGCCACTTGTTCGCGGCCGCCGAAGCGGTACCCGACGCATACCCCGACGCCGAGGAAACACTGGTGGAGATCGTCGAAGGGTTGGACGCTGTCGACACCACCGAGCCGTCGGGTATTGGCGACAGGCCACAGAGGGCCCCGGCGACCTCGACGCCGAAACCCAACAGGTCCGTCGGGGTCTTCCGGCATCCTGGACCCTCGGGGGAATGCTCAAATAGTCGGGTGGCTTACCTCCACCGCCGGACAAGCATTCATCGCCGGCATCGACGCCAACATGCCACCACCAGGTGATGGGGACACCCGGACACCACGACAACACCGCCACGACGCATTGGAGAACCTGTGCCGGGAGTGGTTGGACAACGGTGTCACCCCCACGGTCGGTGGCGAGAAACCACAGATGGTCCACCACACCGACATGTCAGCGTTGCAAGGCATCCCAGGGGGGCTCCACGAAACAGAAAACGGAGACGTTGTCGACATCACCACGCTGCGAATGATCGCCTGCGACTGTTCGGTCACCCGCATCGTGTTTGGTCCCACCTCGGAGATCCTCGACGTAGGACGCAAAACCCGGGGTGTGGAGCCCGGCACAACGCCGAGCCATCACTGCCCGTGACGGTCACTGTCAAGGACCAGGATGTCGAGCCAAACCCCGACACTGCGACATCCACCACCCGGACCACTGGGCCGACGGCGGAACCACATCGGTGGACAAAGGCAAACTGTTCTGCCGGCCATGCCACATCCAAGAACGCGTCACACAACGCCACCGCCGACGTATCCGAACACGAACCCAGGGGTGGTCGCTTCCCCGCCACCCCGAAGACCGAGATAGGAAGGCCTTGTCACAAGGACTGTGAGTCCGCGTCGCACTGTCGTCACTGTGGGGAATGTCACCTCCGCGCCCGCCAGCCCGCGTGCCAGAAGCCCGTGGAGTGTTCGTCAAGGCGTCACTGGTGGGCCATCATCTGCTTCAGGGTCGCCTCGTCGTCCTCGATGAGCTCACCGCTCACGTCGATGGTCACCG
>CAZSOF010000043.1:0-13623 GCA_964607685.1 uncultured Acidimicrobiaceae bacterium
CTGGCGGCGGTAACCACCAAGAACAACGGCCACGGCACTCGACCGCAGTCGGCGGGGCTCAACAGTCGGTGCAGCACTGACCAACAGACCCGAGCGATAAGGAGCCGTTCGAGATGTGCGCGAGATTGGCTGTTCGAGCTTGGTGTCGTGCTGTCGATCGGGTCGTTGGCTCTCTCCAGCGTTTGGAGCCGCTCGTTATGCGGGGCTGCTACTGGGGTAAGGCTTGTTTGCCACCCAATTGATATGAGACGGTTGGGCACGATGCTCAGGGCGCTCGATCACGGTGTCGCCAAGTATCGCACGCCTTCAAATGGCTCTCGAGTTCGGCCATGGGCATGAACGTTGAACTGAAAGGAACTGCAATGGCGAAACAACGCAAGTCACAGACGACACGAAAGCCTCCGGTACCAGCGGATAGCCACGATGTGATCCAAGATTGGTTGCGGCGGCAGATGCCGGATCTGAATCCCATCGTCGAGCATCTTGATGAGGCGATTCGTGAGACCATTCCCGACCTTCAGTACGCCGTGAAGTGGAAGAAGGCGTACTACGGGCTGCCAGACCCCGGATGGATTATCGAGATGGTCGCCTACGACGTATCTGTCAACGTCGTCTTCCTCGGCGGAGCCGAATTCGAAACACCGCCACCGCTTGGAGACGGACCGAGCCGCTATGTGAAGGTCACGACTCTGGAGGAAGCACAGGACCCGCAGATAGAGAAGTGGATCGAGCAAGCAGGATCGGTGCCGGGCTGGAAGTGAGATCGCGGTGCGCATGGCCTTACCAGCCCATCGATGGCACGACGCATATCAACTGATCCCGGGAAATAACGCCCCTGTACAGAACCACGCAGATCGGCACCTCGTGCTCGGGTCCAGCCGCCATGGCTTGCCGATTATCGAGTGGGTGTATCGACACACGTGTCGGGGCGCGCCGGGCCTCCGTTTCTGCATCGTTTGAGTATCACGAGTGTCGGCCGACCAGCTGATTCCACCCGTCCGACTCGCCGGATAGTCGATGCCAGTTGAGTGGGATAGTACGTCGATCGACCCTCGACGTCGGCAGGGAACCGTTCCACATCCAACACGCCGCTATTGGCATCGACTGCAGCAGCCACATGAAAGTCGGCGTGAGCGTCTCCACCACCGACCACTTCTACGATTCCCATCGCCGCCCCTTTTCTCTCAACACGGGCAAAGGGGTGGTTGCACACCGGGACGGCGGAACGGACCCGACCGAACTGGGTCAATCAGTTCAACAGGAGACCCCTCCGCCCGACCGGTGGGCGCCATAGAGGAATCATCGCTCCCAGCCGGTTATCGCTCGCCTCGATTGGTTGTTCGATCTTCAAGACGGCGCGTTATGCGCCAGGAGAAGTCGATTTCGCAACAGGGTCAATGGTCTTGCTGACGATCCAAGCGTGCTTGCCAACTTGGCGACCGCGGGTGAAGCCGTACTGGTCGAAGAGTTCGACGGTGGCGCTAAAGAGGAATCGCCCTTGGGCTTCGCGCCCAGACGTCACCTCGGGTATCGCTTCGACCAGCCCTCCCCCCAGTTTGGTGATCTGGTCGAGGGCGCCCCCCATAACCGGCATTATGCGTCATCGGACACAGTGCCACTGTGTGACCTCTATCGGGCGTCAAGGCCGATTACAGAGGGTGGACGAGGGTGCTGGCATGGTCTCACCGCGACTCACCACGTCTCGCGACGTCTCACGTCGCTCGGCCCACAGCCGCCCCACAAGATCCGTGATATCAACCGTTTCCCCTGGTCAGAGGGTTTTGACCGCATCTTTCACAACGAGCGGGTCACGGGTACAAATCCCGTCAGCTCCACCAAACCCCCTGGTCAGAGCCGTTTCTGATCGCGCTTGGATGGGTGCTCCTGGCGGTGGCTGTAGTCTCGCGCTCCACAGACGGCCCACAACGTTCCGGCTTCGAAGCACCTCATGGGGGTGTGAGGTGCTCCAACTCACGTGAGATCACGCGACTCGGGTTCGGCGCTGACGGCGACGGATCTGACAGCGTGACGTAGGGTTCGTCCGAGCCCACCTCGCTAGCGCATCTTGCCGGATAGGGACCGGGGCCGACTTCCCGAGCAACAACGCCCACACGCCCTGCCCCTTCACCGTCGAGGTCGTCGCCTGGCGTTTGTTGGTGAACATCGAGTGAGAGGGCGCCGTTAGGGCTTCGCTCGGCTTCCTGCCATCAGTTGGCCGACCAGGGCAAGGACCAGCAACCCCAATATGCCTATGACGAAGAAGCCGAACTCGACTTCATCACCGGCTAGTAGACCGTTGGCAGCTACGGCGGCGAGCGTGGCAACCAGCACCCAGGTGATATACCAAGCCCACCGTGCGCCTTTCCTGTAGCCGGAGAGAGCCGCGATGAGGCTCATAGCGCCGATCGAGGTCAGGTAGATGGCAACCCATCTTGCCTCTCTGCCTTGTGCCACGAAGACATCGGGAAAAGAGCCCTCCAAAGCGTCCGCTGTGGTTCCAAGCCCTTCGGCGAGGTCGTCCACCACTGCACCAGGACCCGCAAAGAGCCAACCGATGCCATTTAGCAAGTAAAGACCACTGACCAGCATCAGCAGTCCCCAACCGATCTTGGCGACTCTCGTCTGCTTCGTGTGCCTCGGCTTCGGTCATGGTTTCTCCTCTCCTCGAATCTAGGCGGAGACCAACCAAGGAACCGATGTGGAACAGGCGGAAACCCACTGCGCGGCAGAGCGCCGCCTGGCACTCTTCGGTCTCTGATTTGCCTCGCCGTAGAGTCTACGCCTTGGAAGCGACCGCCGATGGACGTGGTACGCATCGATGGGACTTCTATGCTCTTCCCGGCCTGCCCGGCGGCAGGACCTCGGTAGGTCTCTGATTAGCCTCAAGTCCACCGGAAAACCACCCCGGGCAGGCCCCGGCTGGTTGTTCAGACCAATACGCACTCGGTATCTACGGCGTGGGACCTGCTGTGTCTCTCGGAGTAGTCTTCAACTACTCCACTGATCAGTGCTTATGTCCTGGTTTCGGTCCCCTGAATGGTGTTCTTGCTATGTCGTTCCGGGAAAGCTGCAGATCAGATCGGACACGAACCCGTGGCACCGAGGGCATGCTCTGACTGCGGAGGCATGCTCATTCCAACACGAGTGGTCCCAGACCTCTATGTGAGTCGACGAGGCTGTACTCCCCACGAGGCGTGGTCTACAGCGCCGCTCGATGCTTGGACGTGTCGTACCTGTGGGAAACCCGATCTATACGCCTACAACGTCGACGCACTCTACGGATAAAGGATCCTGATCAAGCTCACACTGCCGCGGGTCTCCTCCTCTGCCAAGACTCCGCCTGGAAGGATCATGCCTTGGCAGCTTTTCGCCCCACTCGGGCGGATGGCTTCGGTACCAGCGTGCGGCGGTCTACGAAAGGTCCGGGACCCTGGCTAACGGACAGAACTGATTGTCGCTTCCGCGACACTCGTGTTGGAGAGCCGAAGTTCTTCGCGGTTGCTAGACGCGGAGGTTCAAGAATATGTGCCGTATCTACGGATTTCTGGCGACCGAGGACACCAGACTCCACTGCAGCCTGGTCGACGCCCAAAACGCACTATTGGTGCAGAGTGACCGCGACCGCACGGGGAGGCGGAGCCCCGATGGTTGGGGTATTGCCGAGTGGCGTTCGGGACTCCCGTTGGTTACCAAAAACACACTTCCAGCCTTCGCCGATCACCAGTTCGCCGACGTCGCCTCGAATGTGAGGTCGAGGGCGGTGATTGCGCATGTCCGCACCGCGACAGTGGGTCGTGTCGCCCAAGAGAACACGCATCCCTTTGACCATGGACCCTGGGTCTTTGCTCACAACGGAAGTATCCCTGGGATAGAGCATGTCGGGACGAGGCTCAACTTGGGCCTATACGGCCCGACGTGGGGTGACACTGACTCCGAGCTCGTTTTCCGATGGATGCTCAACCGGATGAGTGGTTACGGCCTGGATCCTGATGACCCAGCCGAAGACCTTGCTCCGCTGCTTGATTTGGTGGAGGATTCGTTGTTCGAGTTGATCCGATTCGGGATCGAGGCCGGATTTGAAGAACAGCCGTTGCTGAACTTCATCATCAGCGACGGACGCCACATGGTTGCCTCCCGGTGGGGCAATTCCCTGTACTGGACGTTCTGGCGGGGAGTCAGCGACTGCGCCTTCTGTGAGTCGTCTCACTGCGAGCACGCCGACGAGACCTACAAGGCGGTGGCGATTGCCTCCGAGGCCATCACTAACGAGGATTGGCGGGAGATACCAGAAGGCACCCTTCTCGGAGTGAACCCGGCATTCATCACGGTGAGCCGGAGCCTGGTCTCAGGACATGCGGTACGGGTTGGCGGCTAGTTGAGTCTCAACTACTGGTTCATGTTTCCGATTGCGGTGGTCGTCGCTGCGGTGGCGAACGGCGCCGGGATAGGCGGAGCCACCTTTTTCAGCCCGCTGTTCATCCTCGCCCTTGGACTGGAACCGGAGGTAGCAATCGGGACGGCCCTGATCACCGAGATCTTTGGCTTCACCTCCGGGGTAAACCACCCACTTGACACAAAGAGGTTTCGATATGTGCCCCCTAGGATCACTGCCCGACGTCGGCGTGACGCGAAGAGAGTCGCGAGGTGGCAAGACTGAAGCATGAAAACATACCCAAGGGCGCCACCCCTCAGAGCCAGCCTGTCTCGAGGATGGCCGTGCCCGTGGCCTGGCATGCAGGAACCAGAGCAGCGCATGTCACCGATGTCCGAGCCTCCCCGTTTGGATCGACGTGGGGGATCGATCGAGAGTGGTGATAGAAAGGCTTGCCCTCGGGATAGGTCGCGTGGAGCCCTGAGGAATTCCGTCGTTGTTGAGGACGTCAGGGGCTGCCTTGCTTATCGTCAAACAGTCGCCTCACACCAGGGAACCCGCACGGTCAGTTCGGAGGGGAACAGCCACCCAGCAGAGCAGTCGTTGTCGAATGTCCTGTCTCTCCAGTCGCCTAGGAACCCTCATTTGCATAGGAGTGCTCCGCGAGTAACTCCTTGACCACAACCTCATAAGGCTTGGAGGTGCCGGTTTCGCGCCGGATGGTGAACTCGGATGGGTCGAGAGCGGATTCCAGTCTGGACAGGGCCGCAGTGGCTATTTCGTTGAGGGAGTTGGTCTCCCAGACGGTCCGGTTCGAGCTCATCGGCTCGGCTATGACCGCAGCCAGCAACTCGACGGCTTCGCCGACGCGATCCGTCTCGGCCCTAACTCGTGCGAGTTGCGTCAGCACCTGAAGTACCTCTCGGGTCAGCCCCATCCGCTCCGAGACTTCAAGACCTTCGAGGAAGGCCTCTTCGGCTTCATCGAATTCCCTCAGTGCGAGAGCGGCCGTGCCCAACCCTACGAGCGAGAGCTGCAGGCTACGGAGGTGGCCTATCTGCCCGCTTCTCTCCACAGATCGTCTGAACAAACCGACGGCTTCCTCCGGGTGTTCTTGCCGTGTGGCGATCGTTCCGTGATGCCCAAAGTTGGCGCCGAGGTACCAGTGTTCGTCGAGGCGCCCGAGGACTTCCCGTCCTTCGGTCAGGAGCCGAGCTCCGAGGTCAAGCTCTCCCATGTTCGAAGCCGCTCCCGCTCGCCAGTTCTTCATTGAGGCGTGCCAGAACGGACCGTCCATCCGCTCACCAAGAGCCAAACCCTCTTCGGCGATCTCCGACCAGTCTCCGCCGCTGTATGCGAGCGCCAGGCAATAGCACTGCAAACCGAGCCACAGTGCCCGGTCGTCGCCCAAAGTGCGGAGAGTGTCCACGGCGTCCGCTGCCTGTCGCTGTGCGGATTCGGTCTGGCCCACCAACCCCAGAAACCAAGCGTGAATGGACGCGAGGAGGGCCGTCGCAACAGCGTCGGCTTCATCGGGCGAGTCGAGCATGAAGCCGTCGGAGGCCTCGCCGAAGAAGGCCGCTCCTGACTGATACCAGCCACGCACTTCGTATAGGAAGAAGAGTGGAATGCTCATGCTGCGGACGTGGCGGGAATTGGATGCCGTAACACTCATCCGCCATGCCATGCGGATGTTCTCCAGATCGGTTTCGACCATGGCGAGCATGCGAGGCTGATCGGCCGAGGACAAGAATTCTGAGGCCTCATCGACTAGTCCGCCGAAGAAAGCGGCGTGGGCTTCCAACGTCTCTTGGTAGCGGGCCGGTTCTCTTTCGAGCTCACTCTGGGCGTATTGGCGGATCAACTCGTGTATCGAGTAGCGGCCGTTCTCATCATCCCGGGTTATGAGAGATTTCCCGCTCAGGTTGGCGAGATCAACCAATGAGGCACCCGCCACGGCTTTTGCTGCCTCCCTGCTGAAGCCACCCCGAAAAACTGAGATTGCCGACAACACAGACTGCTCTCCCTCTTTGAGCTGCCGCCATGTGTAATCGAACACTGCCCGCATGCTGCGCTGCCGATCGGGCACATCGCTCGCGGAGGTCTGGAGGATCTCGAGGCTGTCTTCCAGCTCATCGGCAATCTCAGAGACTGATAGGACTTCGACCCAAGCCGCGGCGAGGATCACGGCCAAGGGCAGACCACCCGTGAGCTCGAGTATCCGAGCCAAGGGCTGGAGCTCTCCCGCACGAAGGGCAAAGTCTGTTCGAGCCCGCCGTGCCGACTCCACGAATAGCCTCGACGCGCTGGTGTGCAATGCCTGGTCGGGGTCGTCCCAGGCGGCGGAGAGGCCCCCGAGACTGAAGACGGTCTCGCCCTGCACGTTCAGCTTGGTCCTCGAGGTCACGATGATGCTTACCAGGGGATCGGTCTGCAGGATACGAGGCACGATGCCGGCGCCGTCTGCGACGTGTTCGAAGTTGTCGAGCACGAACAGGATCCGTCTGCTCTTCAGATACCCGGTCAGCTGGTCCATTGGCTCGGCGTCGGAAGAGAGAGCAAGACCGAGGGTGTCCGCAATCGACTGTGCGATCTCCTCGCTCAACGAAATGTCGGCGAGCGAGACGATGAAGACGCCTTGGGGATATTGCGACGTGTGGTCGGCGGCCACCTGAAGCCCCAGCCTGGTCTTCCCGGTACCCCCCGGTGCGAGGATCGTCACCAGTCGGCTGGTATCCAGGAGGCGCGAAACCTCAGCCAGATCCTCTTCCCGCCCGATCAGTTCGGTGAGCTGCTCGGGAATGTTGTTTGGCACCACGTCGATGGAAACGAGAGGAGGAAACACCTGGTCCAGGCCGTCCACATTCAGCTGGTAGACATGTTCTGGTCGGGTCAGATCCTTGAGACGGTGTCTGCCAAGGTCGACCAGAGTGATGCCCGCCGGAATGCGATCCTGCACCAACTCGAACGTCGCACTGGACAGGACGGTCTGACCGCCGTGAGCAATTGCCCGCAGACGAGCTGCGCGATTCACCGTCGACCCGTAGTAGTCACCCAAATCCAACTCTGCCGGGCCGGTGTGAACAGAAGCACGGACCCTCAGGGGCCTCGGCGTTGGCCACTCGACAGACGCCAGCATGCGCTGAACGTCCGCAGCGGCCGCAACCGCATCCTCGGCCATCCCGAAGACCACAAACCGGCTGTCACCTTCACCTCTTGGCTTGACGGAGACACCTCCGTGCTGGGAGACCGCAGCATCGATGTTCTCGTCGTGAAGGCGAAGGGCGTCCATCATCGCGTCTGGAGCATCCTCCCAGAGTCGAGTGCTGCCCTCTATGTCTGTGAACAGGAAGGTGACTATGCCGTCCGGCATCTTCATGCGTCGTAGCTAACCACGGTCGGGAGTCAAAAGCGGATGCGATCGTCGTCGAGTTCGAGCGGGTGCCTTGGCTGTCGCTGATCCGGGTCGACGTGGCAGTAGGGCGAGATGCGCGAACGCTCAATTGCCAAGGGCCCGGAATGGGTGCGGTTGGCGAAGAGAGGCGTGTTGTTGGGGATTTGGGCGCTTGGGCTGACGGTGTCAAACAGTGTCAATTTGCGATCGCCGGTCGATCAGGCACCGCTGTGTCGAGCATGGCCGCAGTGGGGTGACCACCCGTGTTTTCGCCGTTCCACCCGATCCCCCTGATGATCTCGTCGTCGGGGTGTGCATCGGCGTACTCCTTGATGGCATTCAGATAGTCGTCGCCAGACTTGCCGTCATATGACTGCACGCCCAGATTCATCCAACCCGATGCGATCAGATGGTCGTGGGCGCTGATGAAGCCCGGCATAACCATCTTGCCCGCCACGTCCAGCACCTGAGTGGCGCCGCCAATTAGTGGCTTCGCACCTGCCGCATCACCCACGTAAGCGATCTTGTTTCCTCTGACCGCAACAGCCTCCGCCCACGGCTGCTTCTCGTCGACGGTGTACCCCTTCCCACCGGTGAATACACAATCCGCCGAGTCGGATCTTCGCCCTGTCGAATCAGTTGTCACTTTCTATGTTCCTTTCTCTTTCGAACGGGGACTGCCCGCACTCATCACAACAACCATCATCATCACCGGGCTAGTCAGCAAATAGGAACCACCTAGGGCACCGCCCCTCGATCACCCTAGATTGTCGGCCCATTCGCTCAGAGCCGTTGGACAGAACACCCGCCCTATAACCGGCAATATGCGCTACCGGATACAGCGCCAGGTGTGCGTTCGATCGGGCGCCAAAGCCGCCTACAGAGGGTGGACGGGGGCACGTCTCACCACGCCTCGCCATGCCTCACGAGGTCTCACGCCGCTCGGCCCACAGCCGCCCCACAGGACAGCGGGAGGGGGCTGAAGCCCCAGGTCAGAGCGTTCTGACCGCATCTTTCGCAACGAGGGGGTCACGGGTTCAAATCCCGTCAGCTCCACCGATTTCCCTGGTCAGAGCCGTTTCTGGAGGAGGCCATCTCGCCGATTTCGGTCATGCGGGGATTCTGGCGCTCCACACACGCCCCACAAGGTTCGCAGTTTGACTCCCTCGCCGGCTGCGAGGTGTTCTTTTTCATGACACCTCACGCGAGCTCACCGGGTCAGAGCGGGAGTGCGGATCCTCACCCAATACCCCCAAAGGGGTTGACACCTAGCAAGTCTAGGTGTAGTAATACGAGGTATGAGAGGGCAGGCGCTGAAAGGGCATCTCGATCTTCTGCTGCTGGCCGTCGTAGCCGATGGCCCCAAACATGGGTACGCCGTCATCGAGGAGTTGCGACTCCGCAGTGGTAGAGCCTTCGATCTGCCGGAGGGCACGGTCTATCCGGCCCTGCATCGGTTGGAGAAGGCGGGCTATCTGGCCAGTGATTGGAGCGAGGTGCAAGGTAGAAGGAGGAGGACGTACACGCTCACCAGGCGTGGGTCTTCTGCTCTGGGCGAGCAGCGCCAATCCTGGACCGACTTCTCGGCCGCCGTCAACCACGTTCTGAAGGGTGCACCATGGCCGACTACACCCTGATCGACGAATACCTCGGGCAGCTACGGCAGAAGACTCGCCGGCTGCGTGATGTCGAGGAGATCACCGAAGAGGTAGCCGACCATCTCCTGCAGGCGGTTGATCGGAGGATCGCTCGTGGTAGCGACCGGGTGACGGCTCAAAGACGCACTCTGGAAGAGTTCGGTGATCCAGACCTGGTGGGTCGTGCGTTTGCCTCCTCGAGAACTGGAGGAGCCACCATGCCCACACAATTCACCCGCAGAGCGGGTTATGCCCTGATCGTTTCGGCCTTCCTATGGGTTGCCGGCGCAGGATTCTTTGTGGCCTCGAACGGTGCGAACTTTGGTCTGTACCTGACCGGAGCCTCAGCCCTCCTTGCTGCCCTCCTGTTGGGGGCGGTAGGTGTCCTCGGGGTCAGCCGACGTCACGGAGGCTCACTCGGTTGGCCGGCCAGAATCGGATTCTGGCTGCTAGTCGTCGCCTTGGTCACCTTCTTCCCGGCCAATACCTATGACGTCCCTTGGCAGGTGTTCATGACGGCCTTCGCCCTGGGAGCGGTTCTGGTGGGTGTCGCGGTGACGAGGTCCGACATCGCTCCGCGGATCTCAGGAGTACTCATTGGAGTCGGAGCGGTAGTCCTTTCTAGCGGTGTGTGGATTGGGGAGGCCGTCAACTCAGATGCCTGGGCCTTCGTCGGCTACTCGGCCTTGCTGGCCTTCGCCCTCGGAGAAGCGGTTCTGGGGCGCTGGATGGCAACGGAGGACGTCGACGATTCGGAGCCGTTGGTAGCTGCATAAGTTTGCGCCTCGACCTCAGACAAGCCGGGTCCCTGTGTGGGGCCCGGCTCGTATTCGGCTGGCCGGGGCTTCTGACTGACAGTGGCTCGGGCACTGCGGGGTGTGATTCCTCCTTCTGCTTCTTACTGATGCCAAGAATGAGGTGCCACTTCGCTTAAACACCTGCCCGACGAAGGGGGCCTCGGGATCCCGCAGTGCCAAGATTGCGTGGTCAACGCGTTGACAGAGTGAACGAAGCGGGAGGGTGCTTCGAGGTAGGGGAGATGGCCGGCGTCTTCGATCACCTCGAGCGGCCACCCGAACCGCGAGCTGGCCTTCTCGGCGATCGAGATTGGGAATGGCCGATCGTGCAAACCCCAGACCAGCCCCACCGGCAGCTCGATGTCTTCGAGCATCGATGTGGGTATGGGTCGGGCCGTGGCTCGGGTGGCGTAGCCGCTCATCGCCTGTTTCACCTCTCCACGGCCGGTCTGGGAGACCATGTATCCGATGAATGTGTCCCAGAGCGATCCATGCAACTGTCGCACACTCTCCTGGTCGTGGATCACATATCGGGCAAGTCGTCTCGCTGATGCCGGGCCTGGCCGGAGACGGTTGAAAGTCGTTGCGATGAGGAATCCGGGTGGTGGCCGGAAGGGTGCCAACCCCTGAGCGTCGGTCAGAATCAGGTCTCGCAGACGATCTGAGTGGACAGCAGCAAACCGTAGACCAAACCCGCCGGACAGCGAGGTCGCGACCAGGGTCGCCGGCTCGTCGCAGTACTCCTCGATCACGCCGGCCAGCCACTGAACGACATGAGGAATGCTGGGTCGGCCCGGCAACGATTCCGACTCCCCCAGACCGGGCAAATCGGGTGCGACCACCCTGAAGCTCTCCGACAATGCTGGGATTACCGGCCACCAAACCAGACTCGCCGCGGCGTTGAACCCATGCAGCAAGAGCAGCGGCGGCCCGCTTCCGGCCACCAGTGCAGACGTGGTTGAATCACCAGTGGAGACCGGCACCTCTTTGGCGCCCGCAACGTTGACCAACATGTCACGGGCCGACCCCGAACTCGTCACCTCGACTCGGACCCGACGGCAAACGGCACGAGAACCCCACTCCCGTGACAGCGACGAGTTGTCAATCGTTCATCCAATACCAGACGGTCATTGAATGATCGACATCGTCCATACGAGAGGCTCCCTCTCTCAAAAGCTGTGACCCCTCGTCTTCTGCGAGGGGGTCAAACATGGAACGTCACTTATACGGAAAGGTCGTGGATCCGCGGAGGGGGTGAGCCTCGGACCGGTCCTTCCAGATCAATCCGACCGCGCATAATGCTGGTTATCGACGCATGTTTTGGTGTGGGCAGCGGGTGACCGTGCGTCTAGTGGGAGAGTAGGGCTTGGAGTCTTCGCCGGAAGTCGTCAGTGTCGACCTGGGGGTTGATCAGTCGTTCGATTTCGAAGCCTTGAATCAGGTTGATGATGGTTCGGGCTGTGTCTACCGGCCTGTTCCAACCCGCGGCCTCGAGGTCGCCGGCCATGTGGCCTACCCACCTTGCGTTCCACCCACGTACCTGGCCGGCAAGATCGGGGTCGTTCGAGGCGTAGAGGATCATCTCATGTTCGGCTCGGATGTTCTGCCCACCGGATTCGAATTCACGGCGGATGATCTCGGTTGCAAACCGACGCACCCGCTCTAGGGGGTCAGATGTTGATGGTCGGATCTCTTCGTCGAGCGCCGACATGAAGCGAGAAGCCATTTGTAGGTAGAAGCGGAAGGTCTCCCTTATCAGATCCTCCCGGGATGAGAAATGGTGAGTTGTCGAGCCTTGCGAAACACCTGCTGCTTCTGCGACGCGGCGGTGAGTCACCGCGTCGATGCCGTCGGCAGCGATGATGTCCAAGGTGGCGCCAAGAATGGCGGTTCGTGCGTAGCCGCGCGCCGGTCGATTCTTTGAAGCCATATCGAACCCTCCTTCTTGACAATTCTACGATACTGTCGTACAAATACACGGTATTCAATCGCAGCACGTATATGAGTAGCTCCGAGCGACAGCCTCCCGAAGTCGGCACAATCGTCGAGGATCCGGTCCATGGATACACGGTCCGGTTTGATCAGATCGGTTCGGACACCGAGGTGGCCAAGATCGAATTCACCGCAGAGCCGCAAGCATCAGGACCACCGGCGCATATTCACCCCAAATGCTACGAGAGGTTCCAGGTCCTCTCCGGCGCCGTGACGCTGAAGTCGGGCCGTGGCGAGCGGGTGGTGGAAGCCGGTGAGCAGGTCAGTGTCCCACCGGGCGCCTCCCACACCTGGTACAACCACACGCACCAGTCGGCCGTTGTACGAGTTGAAATGGACCCCGGCCTCAGCATGGCCAGATTCCTGGACGAGTGGTATGAGCTCGCCCGAGACGGTCGACTCAACAGCAAAGGAGACCTGGGGCTTCTACACACCGCAGTCCTCTTCTACCCCCATGTCGACAACGGTCTCATGGCCGTTCCCCGCATACCACTACGCATACAACCGGCACTAATGCGCACCCTGAGTTGGCTCGGTAAACGACTCGGCGTCGCCGACTAGCTCGACTCTGGGCTGTGACGAGGTTGGAGGAGAATGTGGTTGACAGGACGCAGAGAAGGGTTCTCGCGGTCGTGGTTTTGGCTGGTGCAGCTGTGGCGGCGGTCGGCGCTGTCATGGCGTCAGCGGCTGGTGTGTGGGGGTTGGGTCGTGCAGCAAGAATCGAACACCTCTCTGGTGAGGCTCTTGGTTCTTGGATCTGGGGCAACATCCTCCTTGGAACCGGAATTGCGGTCACCGCGGCCGGTGTTGCGGCTCTCTCTGGGATGGTGGAGAGCGGGTTCGCCCGCGCCGGGGGCGCTCTAGCTGTAATGGCTGGGGCGGTTGCCGTCATCGGCTTTCTGTTTCAAGGGGTGGGCGGCGCAGAGGCGGCCGAACTGCTGGCCGAAACTGGCGAGATCCCTGACGGTTTCTTTGTCACCGACGCCATCCAGGACGGGCTTCTGGTGCTATTTGGCGGGTTGCTGTCTTTGGGCACTGCTGGTGTTGGATTCGGGTCCCTCAACGTAGATTGGCTGCCCCGCTGGGTCGGAGCCACGGCAGGTAGCGTTTCGATTGCCTCGCTGGCGATGCTTCCGCTCAACATTCCGTTCATGGCTCTACTTGGGTCACTAGCTCTAGCCGGGGGTCTCCTTTTGGCACCGACAAGAACCCAAGCAGTCCGATAGCCCCAGAGGGCCCGACCACTGACTGGGTAGTTGGTGGCGCTGATGGTCAGGCCGCTCCCCACATCTCACGGTGCCTCACGTGGCTCGGCCCACAGCCGCCCCACAGAACCTATTAAGAGAGCTAAAACCCCTGGTCACTGAGGTTTGACCGCATCTTTCGCAACGAGGGGGTCACGGGTTCAAATCCCGTCAGCTCCACCAAACA
>CAZSOF010000044.1:0-13436 GCA_964607685.1 uncultured Acidimicrobiaceae bacterium
TCGTGGTCGGCGGCGACCTATTGGCGCTCAACACCAATGGGCACTATGGAACGACAAATCTGCTCGTTCTCGAAGCCGATGAGGCCTTTCGCACCTTCGAAAGCCTTGAGCTCGAGGGGCTGGTGGTGACGAACGTCGAACCGGAGCACCTCGATCACTTCGGCACCTCCGAGGCGATGTTGGAGAGCTTCATCACGGTTGCGCGGCGGGTGAACGGGCCCGTGGTCGCATGTATCGATGATCGGGGTGCGAAGACGGTGGGTGAAGCCTCGGCAGCGGTGACATATGGGCTCGACGATGGAGCCGACTGGCGAGTTCGAGAGCTCAGCTCGGGCCCCGGAGGCGTCTCTTTCACGCTGGTGGGTCGGAATGGATCATCCGCGGTCGAGCTGTCCCAACCGGGACGCCACATCGCCCTGAATGCTGCCGGAGCCATAGCCCTGCTGGCCGAGTTGGGTCGTGACACGGATCAAGCCGCGACAGCCGTCGCAGCGTTTCGTGGCGTGGGTCGGCGCTGGGAGCACCGGGGCACCGTCGCCGGGATCATGCTCTACGACGATTACGCCCACCACCCCACTGAGATCGTGGCCAGTCTCGACGCTGCGGCGGGAACGGCTACCGGAAGGCTGTGGGCGGTCTTCCAACCACACCTCTATTCCCGAACTGAGCGGTTCAGCACCGAGTTGGGCCAAGCCCTGGCTCGAGCCGACGTGGTGGTGGTCACCGACGTCTATGGGGCTCGCGAGGAACCGGTGCCCGGCATCACCGGTGAGCTTGTCGCCGAATCGGCCCGAACCTCGGGAGCCGAAGTCCACTATGTGCCGCGCCGCCTCGACCTCGCCGAGTTTCTGGCCCCACGCGTTGCCCCCGGAGACCTGGTACTCAGCTTGGGGGCCGGCGACATCACATTGCTCCACCGCGAGCTAGCCCCACTTCTCGGAGCCCGGGTATGACCGAGGTCGGGGCGTTGATCGATGCTGGTCTTCTCCGACGAGACGTTCCACTCGGACCTTTGACCACGTACAAGGCCGGTGGACCGGCGCGTCTGTTCGCCGAGATCGGAAGCGCCGAGGAGCTCGTCCGGCTGATCGATTCCGGAGCGACCCGGGACAGCGAGGTGCTGATACTGGGCCGGGGATCCAACCTGGTTGTGGCTGATGCCGGGTTCGAGGGGTTGGCGGTGAAGCTGGACGGTGATTTCAACTCGTTGGAGGTGGAGGGTGACACGGTGATCGCCGGCGGGGCGGTGCCGCTTCCGCGCTTGGCCCGCCAGGCCGTCGAGTCAGGACTTCTCGGGCTGGAGTTTTTCGTCGGGATTCCTGGTTCAGTGGGCGGGGCAGTCAGACAGAACGCAGGGTGTTTTGGCTCGGAGACCCGAGATCGTCTGGTGAAAGCCAGAATCGTCAGTCTGCGAAGCGGGAAGACGAGAGACTCTGACTCGGGCGATCTCGCTCTGGGATACCGACAATCCAATCTCGGAACCCACGATCTGGTGGTGTCGGCCACGTTTCGCGGAGACGTGGGGGATTCCGAGTCGGGAAAGAGCCTGATACGGGAGATCACCCGCTGGCGTCGTGATCATCAGCCTGGAGGGACTCTGAACGCAGGCAGCGTCTTCAAGAACCCCCCGGACGTGGCGGCTGGGGAGCTGATCGACCAGCTCGGGTTGAAGGGGATGAGTGTCGGCGACGTCGCTGTGTCGGAGAAGCATGCCAACTTCTTCGTGGCGGGCCCGGAGGCCACATCGGCGGACATCCTCGAGTTGGTCCGACTGGTCAAAGACATCGTCTTGGAGAGGACGGGGACCATGCTCGAGTCGGAAATTCAATTCGTGGGGTTTGGAGAGTGAGCATCGACCCGAGATTGATGGAGCGACGCAGGACCGTCGCCGAGGACAAAGCCAAGCGCAATGTCAGCCGGTTGCTCAAGTTCTTGATCGTGGTCCTGGTGATCGGTGCGTTGGTGTGGTTCGTCCTCTCACCATGGCTCAGCGTCACCCAGGTGAGCACCACAGGAATCACCGAGAGTGACGCACATGCCATCCTCGTGGACCACGGGGTGATGGCTGGGACTCCCATGATCCGTCTCGACGTCGGTGGTGTCGAACAAGCCCTGGAGAACGATCCATGGATCTCAGATGCCAACGTCGAGCGCCACTGGCCGGATCAGGTCGTCGTGATGATATCCGAACGGGTGCCTGTGGCCTGGAGCCACACCAGGGGTGGTTGGACACGCCGCGCCATCGACGGACAGGCCATACCGTCGTCATCGAGACCCGACGTCGAGATGGTCCGCATCGACTTCCCGACCATGACCGACACCGCCGCCGCCGGCTCGGAGGACATGTTGGCGGCCCTTGAGTTCGCCGACGCCCTGAGCAACGATCTGCGACGGGGAACAGTGATCACCCGGTTCCGAGGGGAGCTGTGGGCCTCCGTCTCCGGGTTCCAGGTGCGTCTCGGGCGTGGCATCGAGATGCGGGCCAAGGCGTTGAGTCTGGAGGCCCTGATGTCCAAGGAGATCCCGGCTGACTCGATTCTGGTTTTGATCGCGCCAACCAACCCGGCGGTGATGACACCCGGTGACGATGAGACAGCGAACTCCCCTGAAGCCGCCCTCCAGAGGGGCAACTCCGCAGAAGAAGGCAATCCTTGAACCTCTACATGAGCCTTAAAGTTTGGGGGTTTACTTGGATCCGGTATAACGGTAAACCTCTAGTTGAAGGTTTTCCCGTGGCGATGTGGAGGTCCTGTTGAGCAATGGAAGTGGTGGCTATCTAGCCGTGATCAAAGTGGTGGGTATTGGTGGCGGTGGTGTCAATGCCATCAACCGAATGGTGGAGGCCGGGGTCCGTGGTGTCGAGTTCATAGCTCTCAACACCGATGCTCAGGCCCTGTTGATGAGTGATGCCGACGTCAAGCTGGACATAGGTCGTGACGTGACCCGTGGTCTGGGTGCCGGAGCCAATCCCGAGATTGGACGGGCGGCCGCCGAGGAGCATCGTGCCGAGTTGGAGGACGTGCTGAAAGGCGCAGACATGGTGTTCATCACCGCAGGCGAGGGTGGTGGCACCGGCACCGGCGGTGCTCCAGTGGTGGCCGAAGTCTCCCGGTCTGTGGGGGCCCTCACCGTGGGTGTGGTGACCAGACCGTTCGGTTTCGAGGGCAGGCGTCGGGCGGTGTACGCCGAGCAGGGGATCGACGCCATAAAAGACGCGGTGGACACCCTGATCGTCATCCCCAACGACCGGTTACTCGACGTGGGTGACCCCGACGCTCCGATGGCCGACACCTTCCGTCTCGCCGACGAAGTGCTGATGAGTGGGGTCACCGGGATCACCGATCTCATAACCACCCCCGGTCTCATCAACGTCGACTTCGCCGACGTCCGCACCATCATGACCGACGCCGGATCCGCGGTGATGGGAATCGGTCGGGCCACCGGGGAGAATCGTGCCCATCAGGCTGCGGAGAGGGCAATCGCATCCCCGATGTTGGAGTCTTCGATGGATGGGGCCAAAGGAGTCCTGTTGAGCATCGCCGGGCCCACCTCGATGTCCCTCCATGAGGCCACGGAGGCGGCGCGTGTCGTCTCGGATCACGCCGACGGAGAAGCAGACATCATCTTTGGCGCCATCATCGACGATGACCTGGGCGAAGAGATGAAGGTGACCGTGATCGCGGCCGGCTTCGAAGGCCGCCGCCGCCCCAACCCGGCGACTGCCCGCAGGCGCGAGGACACACGTTCCTCAGAATTCGAAGACGACATTCTCGACATTCCGAGTTTCGTCCAGGGATGATCATTCCCCCCGGACGAAGCGGGGTGGCATTCAGTGACGGAGAGCACGGAGATCTAAGGAGCGACCACTCGGCCCGAGCCCGATTCTCCAGGGGCCTGGGGATTCCCGCACACTGGGCCACCGTTACTCAGGTCCATGGCCGAGATGTGGGTCGGGCCGACCACCCGGGCGACCTCGGCGAGGCCGATGCGATCTGGACCACCACGCAGTCTCTGCCGTTGGCCGTCTTCACCGCCGATTGCTTTGGGGTCGTGATCGGCGCCGATCGGGCGGTGGGGATCGCCCATGCCGGATGGCGGGGCACCGAGGCGGGGGTTGCGGCAAATCTTCGCTCGACCATGGAGGAGGGGGGGCACGACCCACGATGGGCTGCCATCGGCCCGGGAATCAGGGAGTGCTGCTTCGAGGTGGGGCCCGAGGTGGCGGAGAGGTTTTCCGGATATGCCTCGCACACCGACTGGGGATCGTTGTCCGTGGATCTGATCTCGGCGTTGCGGTCGCAACTGAACGGTCTCGAGCTGTGGATCAGCAACGGCTGCACCTACCACGGAAGTGGCTGGTTCAGCCACCGTCGAAGCCGAGCCGAGGAGCGCATGGCCACGGTGGGGTGGCTCCCATGAGCTATCAATCGGTACTGCGGCGAATCGAGGTGGCTGCCGCGCGGACCGGGAGGTCGTCACACGAAGTCACGCTGGTGGCGGTGTCGAAGACATTCACCATCGAGGAGATCTTGGAGGTCTACTCCCAGGGTCATCGAGACTTCGGCGAGAATCGAGCCCAAGAACTGGCAACCAAGGCACCACAGCTGCCGGACGACATCAGGTGGCACTTCGTCGGTGCTCTGCAGTCCAACAAGGCACGCATGGTCCGCGGGATAGTCCATCTCCTCCACTCAATGGACCGTCGGTCACTGGCGTCGGCATGGATGAAGGGACACGGACTGCCACCTCCGGTTCTGGTCGAGGTCAACATCGGCGGCGAAGCACAGAAGGCGGGCATCGCCCCCGGTGAGGTTGGTGAGGCGCTGCGGTGGATGGCGGAGATGGGTCTCGATCTGCGTGGGCTGATGGCCATCCCTCCCATACCCACGCATCCCGAGGACAGTCGACCCTACTTCGCTTCGCTACGGCGGCTGAGGGACGAGTTGGCCGACGACTTTCCCGGGCTGGTCGAGTTGTCCATGGGGATGACCGACGATTTCGAAGTCGCCATCGAGGAGGGTGCCTCGATGATTCGCGTGGGAAGGGCTATCTTTGGCCCCCGCAGAGCAACCGGAGAGTGAATGTCCTCACTGTTCTCTAAGGCACTCGTCTACCTTGGGCTGGTCGACGAGGATCAAATCGAGGCCGAGGCAGCCGAATTGGGCGGCAACGGTCAACCCGACCATGCGGGGGCATCGCGGGTGGCCGACCCCCTCGCGGAGGGGAGACGAGTGGAGCCACCACCGACATCACCTACGGCCAGTCGTCCTTACGGAGGCGAGGCCCGCCGCGTGGAGCCGCCGGCGATCAGCCCGGTGGTGCGTCCGGTCGAGATCCAGTCCGATGTGTTGGTTGTGGAGGAGTTCTCCGATGCCCGGATGCTGGCAGATCGGGTCCGGGATCGGGTACCCGTCGTCTTGGACATGCGCCAGGCCGACCCCGATCTGGTACGACGGGTCGTCGACTTCTCGTCGGGACTGATCTACGCGTTGGACGGGTCGATGCGTCGAGTCGGGGACGGTCTCGTCCTCGTGCTTCCACCACGTGTGACCTTGAGCCGTGACGAGAAGCGGAGGCTGGCCACCTTGGGCGCATACGAGCTCGACGATCTCGACTGACGGTGCTGGACCTCCTCGACAACCTGCTGTTGATCTACTTCTACGCTGTGTTTGTCTGGGTGATCCTCTCCTGGATCAGGGTGTCGTCCACCCATCCGCTAGGTCGGGTGCAGACGTTCTTGGACCGGATCATCTACCCCGTCATCCTTCCCATTCGCCGGGTCATCCCTCCCATTCGGATCGGTGGCGGAGCGCTCGACCTGTCACCAATCGTCCTCCTCATCGTGATCTCGATCCTGCGAGGCATTATCCGCTGATCCTTGTAGGCCCGGACGCGGTTTCTTATCCTGCCGGCTATCTCGAGAGGTGTTATACATGCTGACCCCAGCAGACGTTGAACAGAAGACCTTCTCCACGGCCCTCCGTGGATACGACCTGGACGAGGTCGACGATTTCCTGGACGAGATGGTCGCCACGCTGCGTGAGCTGAACGACCAGCTGGACGCGGCGCAGTCCACCTCTCGTGTAACACCGACAGCGGTTGCCACACTCGAGACCGAGCCGGAGTCGGCTGCCGGAATGGAGCCTGCCGTCGCCGAAACGCCGGTTGTCGACGAGAGCGCCATCGGGCGTGCGATGATCGCTGCCCAGACCGCGGCCGACAGACTGCTCGAGGACGCGCAGTCCGAGGCCGCGAACATCGTTGATGAGGCGCGAACCGAAGCTGAGGAGCTGGCCGCGGAGCGTGAGGCCAAGAGAGCAGAGGCGGAGGCCGAGATCTCGGCACTCGCGGCACGGGTTGCATCGGTGCGTTCACAGCTGTCCGTACTTGCCGATGAGGTCTCTGAGAAGCTCGACGAGATGGATTCGGTTATCGAGGGAGAGGCGTCGGAGGCTGCAGATGCGGGAGAAGCAGACGCCGACGAAGGCGATAGCATCGATCTCGGCGAGTCGGAGACCTCCGTCGAGGCTGGAGGCGACGATAACGGGGCAGACGACAGCGGTGACGAGCTCGACGAGACGCTCAACGGTGTCGCCGGCGAGCTCCACTTGGAGACCGACGATTCCGACACCACCGACGAGGACGAGTAGCGAGTCTGCATAGTCACGGGAGACTCGTACCAAGCACATCGTCGTAGCCACGGCCACCAATCAGCGGGCAGTGAGGCACGGCTCAAGCACACCCAATGCTTTGTCGTGGATGAGTACAACCCTCTTGAACCTGTCCTCGGCGTTCAATACCATCGAACATATGTTCGCTGATCATAGTGCGTCCATGAACGAGCTCCGAGGGCAGTCAACGTCAGTTGAAGTGCCTCTTCGTCACTCTCCCCCGGCCAGAGGAGGACGAAGAGGACAGCCCAGAGCAGATTCCCCGCGACCGGACAAAATGGCTCCGGGTCCGTTCGTGGCAGCCATCCTGTCCAACATCGACCTGTCCAAGCCGAGGGGCTCTGACGTGTTACCCACATCGAGGACCGCCAGAGGCGGCCCGACCACCGTGGCCAACAATGCACCACTCTGCCCACACCACCACATGGTCAAACACCGTGGGGGATGGCGGTACCGGAAGATGCCTACAACCGAATTCGAGTGGGTGAGCCCACTGGGACATATCTACACGACTCGATCTCCGCCTCAGTAGGTGGGGTCACGGGTCACTGACGGTGACTGCAGCTCGTCATCGACCTCGACCGATGTGGCCAGCACCTCCTCGGCGATCCAATCGCCATATGTCTCAACCAACTCGGAATGGGTGGAGGGCAACCGCAAGGCAATCCGGTCGGTGAGTTCCAAACCGGCCATCTTCCGTTGCTCGTTCAACGATCTGATCAACTCCAGAGCCTCACCCTCGAGGATCAGCTCCTGGTCGAGGGTGGGGTCGATGGCAACGCTGACGTTCCCATCGTGGGCCACAACCCATCCCTCCAGAATCACCCTTTCGGTGCGGGCTACCTCGTCCGAGCTCAGTGTCTCCCCGGCCACTTTCACCCCGCCATCGGGCAAGTCCTCGAAATCCCCGGCTGCCAGAGCAGCCGCCACGTCCTTGATCTTGGGCCCGAGACGGGGTCCGGCAACGGGAAAGTTGGGTTTCACGGTCACCTCGATCGCGGTGTCCTCGTCGAAACTCACCTCCTTGACCCGCAATTCTTCGAGGATCTCGGCGGCGTGTGGCCGAGCCAAATCGGCGCCGCGCACGATCACCCGACGCAGTGGCTGCCGTAACTTCCGACTGGCCTCCATCCGGGCTCTACGCCCAGCCTCGACCACTTGCCTCACCACGGCCATCTCGCCGAGTAACGACTCGTCGAGCTCACTGGGTCCGGTCGGCCAGCCGGCGAGATGGACCGACTCCGGGGCATCGTCGCATGGCCCGGCGACCAGGATTCCCCACAGGTGCTCGGCGAGGAATGGCATGACAGGTGCCATGATCCGGAAAGCCGTGACCACACCGACCCAGAGTGTGCGGAAGGCAGCTTCATCGAATCCGTAGAAGCGACGGCGACTACGGCGGATGTACCAGTTCGACAGGTCGTCCAGGTAGTTCTCGAAATCCGAGATCAGCTCGTCGGTCCGATAGCGCTCCAAAGCCGCCGTCGCCTCGTCCACAGCTTGGGCCGCTCTGGCCAGAAGCCAGCGGTCGGTGATGGTGAGGTCTACTCCGGTGGGCCCACCATCGAGATCGGCGTAGGTGGGTCGGAAGCTCTCGATGTTGCCGTAGTCGACCAAAAAACGGGCCGAGTTCCACAAAGTGAGCAGACGACGTCTCACTTCGTGAGCACCCGTGTAGCCGAACTTGAGATCGCGATCGGGGGGATGGGCACAGTAGAGCCAGCGCATCACATCGGCGCCCATACGCTCGAAGGCCTCCTCGGCATCTATCAGGTTGCCCCATGAGCCGTGCATCTCACGACCGTCCTCGGCGAGCATCTTCTCGTAGCCCAGGACTCTCTGGAACGGTGCCTCACCAACCAGGGCAACGGACATGAACAGCTGGGAGTAGAACCAAAGACGGACCTGCTCCCGCATCTCGGAAACCCAGTGGGCCGGAAACCACTTCTCCCAGTAGGTGTGATCCGGGAGGTCGGCATTGGTCAAACCCCGGGCAGCACCGGTGCCGTTGCCACCCGGCACCCACACCGGGTTCTTCCAACCCAGTGTGGAGAAGGGGACGATGCCGGCATCGAGCCACACATCGCCCACCTCCGGGATCCGGGTGACGTCCTCCCGGCCACAGTGGTCGCATCTGATGGTGACCCGGTCGATCCAGGGTCGTCGCAGCTCTTCGAGCTGGTCGATCCCGGCCGTAGCCTTCTCGACCAGCTCGGCCTTGGAGCCGATGAAGGTGACCTCGCCACAGTCGCAGGGGTAGAAGGGGAGGGGCAGGCCGTAGTAGCGGCGACGGGAGATGTTCCAGTCGCCCATGTTGTTCAGCCAGTCGTCCATCAGCTTGCCCATGTACGCCGGGGTCCACTCCACCGTGGCGTTGGCATCACGCAGCGGCTGACGGACCTCGTCGACGGAGATGTACCAGTCGTCGGCGACCCTGAAGATCAATGGGGTGTCGCACCGCCAACAATGAGGATATGAGTGCACGTACTCGCCGGCTTCGACCAGCGCACCTTTGGCGTCCAGGTCGTCGATGATCGGCTGTTGAGCTTCGACGGTGGTCATCCCCGCCAGCCAGCCATACTCGGGATAGAAGCGGCCGGTGCCATCAACAGGGGCCAGAACCGGGAGATCGTGGAGACGTCCCAATTCGAAGTCTTCGGTGCCGGCGCCGGGTGCGATATGGACGATCCCGGTTCCCTGATCCAGGGTCACCTCCTCCCACGGGATCACTTTGTGCTCAAACGGCTCAGTCACCTCCAGGTCCTCGAAGGGAGCCCGATACCTCCATCCCACCAGGTCGCTCCCGGGAACGGTCTCGACAAAGTCTTCCTCGGGAAACAGATCGACTGCCACCCATTCACCGTTGTTGCGACGCCCGTATTGGTACCCAGGGTGGACCGCGGCAGAAACGTTGGCGGGAAGAGTCCACGGTGTCGTGGTCCAGATCACCAGTGACTCCCCCTGGCGGTCGACGAGCGGCAACCGGACCGACAGCGACGGGTCGGTCTTCTCCTGATATACGCCCCCTTGGCCGGTGATCTCGTGCTGGGAGATCGAGGTCCCACACCGCGGGCACCACTCCGTCGAGCGGTGGCCCAGGTACAACCAGCCACGATCGGCGAGGGTCTTCAGAAACCGCCAGATGTAATCGATGTTGTTGTCGGAGAACGTGAGATAGTCGTTGTCCCAGTCCATCCACATGCCGAGGCGCTTCGAACCCCGACGCAGCTCGGTCACCGACCAGGCAACCTTCTCCCGGCACTTTCGGGCGAATCTCTCCAGCCCGTACTCCTCGATCTCGCGCTTCGAGTTGAGCCCCAACTCCTGCTCCACTCCGACCTCGATCCAAAGCCCCTGACAGTCCCAACCGTTCTGATATCTCAGATCATGACCACGGGCGGCCTTGTAACGCTGAAAGACATCCTTCAGGGTTCGGCCCCATGCGGTGTGCACACCGAGGGCCTTGTTGGCCGTCACCGGGCCGTCGATGAAACTGAAAGGGTCGTGACCTGTGTTCGTGTCACGAAGCTTCTCGAACGTGGAGTTCTCCTCCCACCACTGCAGGATCCGACCTTCGAGCCCGTTGTGATCGGGCTGGCCGTCCAGTGGTGTGAACACCAGGGTCTTCTCGGACGTCATCGAGACCGGGAGGGTAATAACAGGTACCGTCATACCCCGTGCCCACGTCTCCGGTGGCTGTCACCGAATCAGGTGTCGAGGTGACTGTCTGGGTGGTTCCCGGCTCGTCCCGGGCTTCCATAGACGGCATCCATGGCGACAAGCTCAAGGTCAGGGTGGTATCTCCACCGGTGGGCGGAAAGGCGAACACCGAGGTCGCCCACATGCTGGAGGATGCGACCGGAGCCGCATTCACCCTGATTCGGGGAATGCGCAGTCGCATCAAGGTGTTTCAGGTCACCGGGACCGACGTCGATACTGTGCGGCGGAAACTCGGCCTTTAGTCGGCGTCGTTGGTAGGGTTCCCCGCCTTTTGAGAGGTAACAAGTGGCCAGAAAACTCGCCAAAACCACCTTGGAGCGGTTTCGCAAGCGGCTGGAAGGTGAGAAAGACCGCCTCGAAGAGCTGATCGAGGACTACCAACGCGAACTGGAAGAGGCCCGGCTCACCGAGAGCTCCTCAGATCGAAGTCCTGACCCCGGCAACGCCGAAGCCTCCTCGATGAAGCTGGAGTACGCCAAGGAGCTCTCCATCGAGCAGAACACGCTCGACCTGCTCAGCAAGGTGGACCGAGCATTGGCACGGGTCGAGGCCGGGACCTACGGCGTGTGTGAATCTTGCGGGAAGGCGATCCCGGTGGAGCGTCTCGACGTGCTCCCATACTCGACACTCTGTGTCGAGTGCGCATCACGCTGATCTTGATCCGCCGGTACCTGGTTGCCCTGGCGGTTGCCACCGCTGTGGTGACTCTCGACCTGATCACCAAGCGGTACGCCTCGCTCAACTTCGACGGCAACCCCGTCGAGATCATCCCCGGGTTCCTCGAGTTCTCATTCGTCGAGAACCCGGGTGGGGCATTCGGCTCGTTTCAGAGTGCAGGGACCGTCATCGCCTTGGCTGCAGTCATCGTGACGATCATCGTGGTGGTGATTCTCGCCCGCCCCCGCCCCACTCTCGAAGTCGTCGGTCTTGGCTTCGTGCTGGGTGGCGCCCTCGGCAACCTGGTAGACCGAGTGGCACGCGGTGACGGGCTCATCGATGGACCAGTGATCGACTGGATCGACCTCTGGATCATTCCCACGTTCAACATCGCCGACGCCTCGGTCACCATCGCCGTCGTCTTGATCCTGATTCAGGCGTGGCAGAGCAGGTAGAACTCGAAGTTCCGGCGGACCTCGACGGCGCCAGGGTGGACAAGGCGATTGCCAGGCTTCTCGGTCTGAGCCGGGCCCTCGCCAGCCGGGTGGTCGAATCGGGTGTATGGCTCGATGACCAGCCGGTGGAAGCATCGGTGCGGGTAGGTGCGGGACAGGTGCTGCGATGTGCCCAACCCAGTCGGGAAACCGGTTTGCGGCCCGAGCCAGTGGACTTCGAGGTCATCTACGAGGACGAAGCGGTAATCGTGGTGGACAAGCCTGCCGGACTCGTGGTACATCCCGGAGCAGGACGCGCCAGAGGGACACTGGCCGCCGGGCTCTTGCATAGATTCCCGGAACTGGACGGCGTGGGCGTCGCCGGCCGTTGGGGGCTCGTGCACAGACTGGACAAAGACACATCGGGAGCGCTGTTGGTGGCTCGGACTCAGTCGGCCTACGAGCAGCTCAGCTCACAGGTGAGAGAACGCCGAATCGAGCGCGTCTACACCGCCTTGGTGGAAGGACACATGGAGGCGGCCACAGGGACCATCGAAGCCCCGATCGGCCGTGACCCGGCACAGCCGACCAGGCGAGCAGTGGTACATGATGGCAAGCCGGCGCGCACTCACTATCAGGTCTTGCGCTATTTCGAGACCGGTGACTTCTCGCTTCTCGAAGTGCGACTGGAAACCGGTCGAACTCATCAGATAAGAGTCCACATGGCAGCCATTGGCCACCCCATCGCCGGCGACAAGACCTACAGCGCCTCCAGACAGCCGAATCTCTCCCTCTCGCGCCCTTTCCTCCATGCCTCCCGGCTGAGGTTCAACAATCCGGCGACCAACGAGGAGATGACGATGGACGCCCTTCTGTCCCCGGATCTGAAACTCGTGCTCGCTGAATTGGAGGAGCATGACGCCGGCTAGGACAAAGACTTCGATACCGTCAGTGTCGTGACCCAGGACCACACAACCGCAGCGCCGGTCTGCTATCGGCACCCAGACCGGCACACCCTCCTGCGCTGCAGTCGTTGCGGTCGCCCCATCTGTGCAGCCTGTTCCATCGACGCCACGGTGGGACAACGTTGCCCTGACTGTATGCGTGCCGAAGGCCCGCAGAAAGTGATCCCCACACGGCCGAGGAAAGCCGGCGCCCCGGCCACGAAGACCTTCATCGGGCTGGCCGTGGTGTTCTACATCCTCACCAGCCTGGGTGGTATGCGGGATGTCCTCTTCGAGTCGCTCGCCCAGGCCAACTTCCTGATCGCCGAAGGTGAATGGTGGCGATTGTTCACTCCGGTTCTGCTCCACGCCAACATCACCCACATCCTGTTCAACATGTGGGCATTGTGGGTGCTGGGACCCCAAATCGAGAGGGGTGTCGGAACCGGACCCTTTGTCGCGGTTTATCTCGCATCGGCGGGGATGGGTGGCGCCTTCGCCTATGTCTTCGGGAGCCCCGAAGACGTGGCGGTCGGAGCGTCCGGAGCCATCTTCGGCCTCTTTGGGATCTGGCTCAGCTGGGCTCTTCACCGGCGCAACACCGCCCGGGGTCGAATGCTCCTGCAACAGATTCTGTTCCTTCTCCTCCTCAACGCAGCGTTGCCCTTCATTATCAGGAATATCGCCTGGGAGGCTCATCTCGGCGGTCTCATCGCAGGGTTCGTGATCGGGGAATTGTGGTCGAGAGTGCGCAGCGCCAACCCGGAGCCGATCCGAATCGCCATCGCCGCGGCGATGGCCGGTCTGGCAATCCTCGTGGTGCTGCTGTTCTGACAAGACCAGTTTTCGCGACATAGACCGGCCGGCCGCGGAGTGCTAGATTCGACGAACTACAAGCTTGTAACTCTGAGCCCCAACTGACCGTGTCTTTTGCCCACCTCCATCTGCACACCGAGTACTCACTCCTCGACGGTGCGGCACGGACCGACGACGTGGTGGCCGCGGCGGCA
>CAZSOF010000045.1:0-13336 GCA_964607685.1 uncultured Acidimicrobiaceae bacterium
GTCTGGAGTGGAGCACGGCGTTCCTGTTCCCATGGCTGGCTGGGGGTAGTCCCGGACTCCTTGACGCCGACCCATCTGGAGCAGCATTGGCTGGTTTCACAGTGACGGTGCTACTCGTCACTGGTGGTTGGATCGTCCTCGGAGTGGCCTCTTTGCGGGCCCGGGTGTATCGCCGCGGCCCCGTCTGGCTGCTGATACTGGGGACAGTCGGCGTGTTGGTGCTCGGGTTTGCCGATGCCCCGTTCCTCGACGTGCTGTGGGGTCTGGGTCTGGCATGGCTTGGTTATGAGATCTGGTCCGGCGCCCGGGAGGTCCAGAACATCACGGCCAGAGCATGACAACTGCCGCACACTGCCAGCAGCCCCGAGCAGGGGCGATCCCGAGGGCTGCGAGTGGGACCAGGATGGGGCAGTAGGTCGGTTGGACATGATACTGGCATGCGTGGGCATAAGATCGGTAATCTCCATTCTTGGGGAAGGGCGTTGCGGCACCTTCTGAGATTTCCACTCGGATTAGCGGTCGTCGGTTTAGTGGCTGGTTCCTCGGGATATGTCCCCACAAATGCTGGAGTGCTCAGAATCGCGCTTGGTGTGGTCATATTGATTGCGGGTGCGATTTGGATATTGCAGGGTCTCAATGTCGCCTTTGCACCGGAGAGCTTCATGACCGGTGACCGATTCTGGAGTGGAGCCGGAGTGGTTGCTGTGATTGGTGGTGTCGGTTTGGTCTGGGATGTTCGGTCACAACGCCGCAGCGGGTAGAGAAGACTCAGGCAGAAATCGTCGAGGAACACCGTGGCTTGGGGCACTGTCGAGTGTGACGCCTACAGAAACAAGACCGATTGTCGCTGAGTGACCACTGAGATAGACGATGGCGCGGTCACGCCCCAGGGACCCGGATACGGTCACTTGAGGCTCCCGGTGGGTGACAACCTTCCCGTACTCGCTTTGCTTGTAGTCGCCGCGCAGTAGTTCAGCCACTGACCAGATGAGTGCTGCGCTGTTCGTGCTGGTTGTGGTCACAGTGTTAGTGGCGTGGGCCAACACCCTCCTGGTCCGGAGGGTACCGACTGACGGCAGCCGACCCACGGGACCGAGGTCCGCTATGTCCGCCCTAATCCGTGAACCCTTCCGACTGGGGTGTCTGAGTGTTCGTGACACCGAACACACTTTCTCAGGAAAACGCGGACATGTCGGCCAAGGTGGACAAGCTGGCTCGCTAGCTCATCGCGCCAGTCCGATCCCGGTGTACTCCCAGTTACGGTCTGTGCCGCCACCTCGGCGGTCATCCACTTGTGGGAAGGCAGCCCGGAGAGCGATCCCGAATGCCTTCTTCGACCCGATCTTGTGGTTGTTCTCCACACACCAGTCCCTCCAGGCGTCGAACAAGGCGGCTTTGGTCACCGACTCGTTGGCTCCGACCACACACCTCTCCTCCACGAATGCGGTGACCGGAGAGGACAGCCCGACGAAGTCATCGATGACGGCCCTACCCGATTCGGCTTGAACGAAGTAGCCGCGCTCGTAGAGGCGTTGTCGCCCTTCAATGGCCCACGCCAGGATGCCCGGCAGTTCCAGGACAAGCTTGTTGAACAGTCCTGGGTCTCCTCGACCAAGGAAAGACTCGGTGAGTCTCAGGGTGAGGAACCTGCTGGCGAGAGCGCCGGACGAGTCCAGCAACGCCGGGATCTCGTTGGTCATGATGATCAAACGGGTCGGCAGCTTCACCGTATATGGGGCCTTGTACTTGACATCGACGGTGAGCGGGTCCTCACCGCTGACGTTCAGCAGACGCTCCACGGCAGTTGCGGAGTCTCGACCGCTGCCGAGACGTGCATCGGAGATGATCGCCGCTGGCTTGTCGACCAGCGGCTGCAACCCGAAGTTGGTGCACAGCCCAGACAACGTGGGACCAGCAACGTTGTGCTCACCGAGCAGCGCTCGGATCACCCCTACAATCGTTCCCTTCCCGCTCCTCATCGGGCCGATGACGAGCAGGATCTTGTGGAGTGAGGTGTCTGCGATGAGCAGGTACCCAATGAACTCCTGGAGAAGCTGGATCGAATTGATGTCATCGCCAAGCAGTTCGTCGAGAAACCGAAGCCACCTTGCGGGTGGAGCTACGACAGACTCGAACCCATATGGCAACGCATACGAGTTGAAGAACATCGGCGTCAACGGCAAGAGCACTCTGTGCGGCACCCAGAGCAACCCGTTAGCCATCGGCAGTACCTCCAGCGGAGGAATCGAGTAACCGGGATCGAGCCAGGACGGGATTTCACGGTTGGCTTCGATCGTCACCGCCTTGGCGCTTCGACGATCTCGCCGACCTTGCTCGTGTTCGGCTTGAAGTTCCTTCTCTCCAGACCGTCGCCTCCCCGCACCATGAAATAGGCGTGCTCGAAGAATCGACGTATCTCCGCGCGCAGGACCTCCTCATCCAAAGTCGGCCAACACAATCCGTTCCAACGACGGAACTGACCGTTGTGGAATACGAGCAGGGTGTTGCCATCTACCCGGTGTTCGACACTGTGGAAGAGCCGGGCATTCCTCATCGGATTCGACGGGTCAGCTACCTCTCGGCCTCGCTTTGGGCCAGTAGAATTACGACCAGAACTCGCAGTGTTCTTGGGTCCCCCGCCGTTTCCCGACGGTGGGGGGCCTGTTCGTCCAGAGGTCATGACCTGACATCCCGGTTCTCCGCCAACCACTTCTCGACATCACCACGCTGATACCGAAGCGGACCGCTACGCCCACCGAACTTGTGTGCTGGCGGACCCTCTCCTCTGGTCCGCCAGTTGTAGAAGGTGCTCTTCGACACCCCCAGGTAGCGGGCAACCTGGTCCGCGGTGAGCTGGGGCTCTCCGTATGAAACAAGCGCCATAGCGCCACCTCCTTGAGGTTGGGCTACTGGCGCTCTTGTCCCAGACCTAGGACATGGCGCTCGGCGTAACCGAGACTTTGGTCTTGTTGGCATTAATGATAGGGGCTTCCCTAGTAGGGGTTAGGGATTGTTGGGAGGACATGGCATACCTAATTGGGTGATGTCCCGGTGTCCGACTGAGTCGACCGGTACCGTTGATGTTGTGAGCGGATCGACGGACCTCTGTGTTGACCGTTGGGCCACAGCTACCCCTTGGGCCACACATGCGCCCAGAAGGCTTCTCACCCCAGGGGTGGCGAAGATCCTGGCCGAGGCTCATGGCAGGAGTGGAGCCTCATACCGACAGGTCGGCAAGGCGCTGGGTATCGACTTCGGTTATTGGCGCAGGCTGACGCTGGGACAGCGTGCCCCCTCAGTGGAGGTGGCCATGAGGATCATCGACTTCTTCGGGCTTGACGAGGAGGCGGCCAATGTGCTCCTCGCCGAAAGCGTCGATCGGCGGAGTAGTCGCTCAGCACCCTGCGGGCACGTCACGCGTGTCCCTGAGCGCCCCGTCCTCGGCGACCGGGAAGAGACTGTCATCGAGCCGATCTGCTACCGATGTGCTACCGAAGGTCTTCCTCGTCGAGTTCCCTAGACTTGGCTATTCAGGAAGCGAAGAGGTCTTTCGCCAGGCAGAAGGCGGCGATCAAGGAACCGGCCGACGGTGCCCCCGGCAGGACTCGAACCTGCGCACCCGGTTCCGGAGACCGGTGCTCTATCCCCTGAGCTACGGGGGCGGGCACGGCCAAATCCTACGTCGTGACATTGTGAATTCCCCAACCCGTTACTCTCGTCATGATGAGTGACGATGGGTCTCCCAGGGAGAACGAGGAAGAGAGGAGCCCTTCCCCCACCACAGGCGTCGGGGTGGGTGTCGCCCTTGGCACCGGAATAGGCGCCGCCGTTTTCGCGGCCACCGGAGAGGCATACTGGGTCGCGGTGGGCGCAGGAGCTGGGGTAGCCCTCGGAGCATCCTTCGGATCACGGGGCGAGGGCTGATCGATCGGCTCGTGAAGTACGTCTCCACCAGAGGACAGGCTCCGCCAGTCGATTTCGCCGGTGCGATGCTCACCGGGCTCGCTCCCGATGGGGGACTCTATGTCCCGGAGTCGATCCCCACCCTGTCTGACGGTTGGACTGAGTGGTCTTACGAGGAGGCCGTGGCCGGGTCGCTGCGTCTGTATGGCGAGGCCGACCCCGATGACGTGGTCAAGGAGGCCGCTGATCGTTTCCACCACGACGATGTGGCGCCCATCGTCGAGGTGGGCGACAGGCTGATCCTGGAGTTGTTCTGGGGCCCAAGCCTCTCCTTCAAGGACCACGCCCTGCAGGTGGTGGCCCGGCTCCTTGCCCGCGAGGTCGAAGAGGGGGTGATCCTCGGGGCGACCAGCGGTGACACCGGCTCGGCGGCAATTGAGGCTTGCCGAGGGCGTGACAATCTGAAGATCGTGATCCTGTTTCCCGATGGCCGGGTGTCCGATTTTCAAAGACGACAGATGACCACGGTGCCCGATCGCAATGTTCAGGCGGTCGCAGTTCGGGGCACGTTCGACGACTGCCAGCGAATGGTGAAGGAGGCTTTTGCCTCCCATCCTCGATTGCTGGCAGTCAACTCGATCAACTGGGCCCGGATCGCGGCCCAGGTGGGATATCACATCTACGCCGGCGCCCGCTTGGGCGGTTCGTACGACGTGGTCGTCCCCACTGGCAACTTCGGAAACGTCTACTCATGCTGGCTGGCCAAGGGCATGGGGGTTCCCATCTCGACGATCACCATCGCCAACAACGCCAATCACGGGCTCAGCGACCTGGTCAATACCGGTGAGCTTCCCCAGGCTCGAGTGGTGTCCACGCTGGCGCCGGCCATGGACATTCAGGTCCCTTCCAATCTGGAGCGCTTCACGGCAGATCCCACCGTCGAGTTCAAGGCCAGCTGGTCCAGTGACAGCCAGATCACTCAGACCATCTCCGACGTCCGCGAGACCCATGGTTATCTGCTCGACCCACACACAGCGACCGCGTGGCGTGCCGGGGAGGAGACCAGGACCGACCTCCCGCAGCTCGTGGTGTCCACTGCACACCCCGCCAAGTTCAACGACGATCTGTCACCACCGGACTGGTTCGGTTCGATGGCCGGCCTGGAGGAGCGCATGGTGACGGTCGATGCCAACGCTTCAGAGCTGGATCACCTGCTCCGATAAAGGAGGCAACCGGCTGCTTTGCGCAAGCGGACCAACCGGCTACCATGACAACAGCTGCCACCAGACGTGCCAGCACCCCCGTCGCACCCATCCGGGTCTTGCCTCATGGTGTGCTGCGGAATCTCCGATCCGACAACCCACATTGGGATAGATCACGAAGGATCCAATGACCACACGAGCTCAACTCCAGAGCAAGTCCATCGACGAACTGAGAGAGGTGGCCAAGGCCGCAGGCATCGACACCGACGGGCTCCAGAAGTCCAAGCTGATCACGGCACTTATGGATGCCGGAGAGGTTGCCGAAGCCAAACCTTCCGAGGAGGTCGACCTACCAAAGGCCACACCGCGGGCGGAGAAGCCCGAAGCCGGTTCGGACGACGACGGCGGCCGCGACAACCGAGACGACAACCGAGGCGGTGGCCGTCAACGGTCGCGTCGTCGTCGTGAGGAGGAACGGATTCCAGAAAGTGAGATGGAAGTCCGTGAGGGCATCCTGGACATTCTCCCCGAGGGATACGGGTTCCTCCGCGTCACGGGCTACAAGTCAGGTGAGAAGGACGTCTATGTGTCCGCCAACCAGGTGCGCAAGTTCAGGCTGCGCAAGGGTGACATCGTCTCTGGCCCGATCCGGCCACCTCGGTCCAAAGAGAAGTTCCCGGCGGTAGTTCGCATCGCCACCATCAACGGCATGGATCCCGAGGCGGCCATGAAGCGGCCCAAGTTCGAGAGCCTCACCCCGCTGTTCCCGGACGAACGGCTGCGTCTCGAGGTCGAGGGCAAGTCGAACAACATCCTCACCCGGATCATCGACCTGATCTCCCCGATCGGAAAAGGACAGCGCGGTTTGATCGTTTCCCCTCCCAAGGCCGGAAAGACGACGGTCCTCCAGGAGGTCGCACAGTCGATCACGACCAACAATCCTGAGTGCTATCTCATGGTCGTTCTCGTGGATGAGCGCCCCGAGGAGGTGACCGACATGCAGCGCTCCGTCAAGGGAGAGGTCATCTACTCAACCTTCGACCGTCCCGCCGAGGAGCACACTCAGGTTTCCGAGCTGGCGATCGAGCGCGCCAAGCGTTTGGTCGAGATGGGGACCGACGTGGTCATCGTGCTCGACTCGATTACCCGTCTCGCCCGAGCCCACAACCTGGCCACTCCGGCGTCGGGTCGAATCCTGTCCGGTGGTGTCGACTCCCAAGCGCTCTACCCACCCAAGCGCTTCTTCGGCGCGGCGCGGAACATAGAAGAGGGGGGCTCACTCACCATCCTGGGGACTGCTCTGGTGGAGACAGGGTCAAAGATGGACGAAGTCATTTTCGAGGAGTTCAAGGGCACCGGCAACATGGAGCTGCGGCTCGATCGCAAGCTCGCCGACAAGCGCATCTATCCCGCCGTCGACATCGAGGCGTCGGGAACACGCAAGGAGGAGCTGTTGTTTGATCGCAAGGAGCTCACGCAGGTCTGGAAACTTCGTAGAGTGCTACTCGCTCTGGAGCCCGGGGCTGCCATCGAGCTTCTCATCGATCGTTTGAAGACAACCAAGACGAACGCCGAGTTCCTCGCCGAAGTCGCGAAGAGCAGCGGCTGACCCAGGAGATCTCCTTGAAGACCGAAATCCACCCCAACTACGACGTCACCGAGGTGACCTGTTCCTGCGGGAACAGCTTCACCACGCGCAGCACCAAACCCGGAGCGATGCACATCGAATTGTGCAACGAGTGTCATCCCTTCTTCACCGGCAAACAGAAGGTCGTTGACTCGGGTGGCCGTGTCGAGCGCTTCCAGAGGCGCTACGGCAAGAGCACTTTCACCAAGGCTGGTGAAACGGCCGCCGAGGATGAGGCTGAGGCCTCTGACTCAAAGTGAGGTGCCTGCCCCGGAAAGGGGCGGGCACATCGATCCGGCGACCACTGTCGGAGGACAGGCTGTCATCGAGGGCGTGATGATGCGTGCGCCCACGGCGTGGGCGGTGGCAGTGCGTCAACCGGATGGTGGCATCACCGCCCTACGCAACGACCTCGCCAGACTCTCGGAGCGCAATCGCTGGGCTCGCATCCCATTCGTTCGAGGTATTTTCGTCCTCGGTGAGTCTCTGACACTGGGGTTCAAGGCGCTCTCCTGGTCAGCCCAGGTCGCCACCGAGGAAGAGGAGAAGCCACTCACCGGTTCCCAGATCGGATGGACGATGGCGCTGGCGTTCGTGTTCTTCGCCGGTGTCTTCATCCTGTTGCCCGCCCTGGCTGCCGACGTCGTCTCTGACGACTCGGACCTCTTGTTCAGTGTCGTCGAAGGCCTTTTCCGATTGGCTCTCTTCGTGGGTTACATCTGGCTCATCGGCCGCTCCAAGGAGATCGCCCGTGTCTTCGAGTATCACGGAGCCGAGCACATGTCGATCCACGCCTATGAGGCGGGTGAGCCCCTGACAATCGAGTCGGTGGCGCGTTACAGCCCCGAGCATCCGAGGTGTGGGACCAGCTTCCTGTTGATAGTCATCTTGGGGTCGATCATCCTCTTCACTTTCCTCGGCCAGCCAGGGTTGTGGTTCCTGATCGTCTCCAGGTCGGTAGGCATTCCGGTGATTGCCGGTCTCGCCTACGAGCTACTGCGCTGGTCGGGTCTCAGGCCCGAGGGACGGTTGGCGCAGTTCCTGGCCAGACCGGGGATCTGGTTGCAGAAGTTGACCACGTCGGTGCCCGAGGATGATCAGATCGAAGTGGCATTATCGAGTCTCGTGGTGGCTCTGGACGACGCCCAATACGCCGACGTGACGGCGCGAGGAGGGCTTTCCGAGAACGTGATCCGGGTCCGCGAGGCCGCCCGGGCCGGAGACCTGTGATGGACGACACCTTGAGAGCCAGGTTCGATGAGATCGAGGCCGTGTTCGAGGAGGTCGAGAGGTCTCTGATCGATCCCGACGTCCTCGCTGACCACACCCGCCTGGCGGAGCAGGCGAAACGGCATGCCGATTTGAGAGACGTGGTAACCGACATCCGACGGTGGCGGCAGGCCAATGTCGACCTGGGGGAGGCGAGAGAGATGTCGGATGATCCTGACATGGCAAGGATGGCCGAAGACCTGGCGAGGGAGATCGCCTGGCTCGAGGACACGATCAGGCAGGCGCTCGTGGCCAAAGATCCCAACGACTCGAAGGACGTGATCGTCGAGATCCGGTCGGGAGTGGGTGGTGATGAGGCATCGATATGGGCCGGCGACCTGCTGCGGATGTACCAGAGGTATGCCGAGTCGCAAGGATTCCGGGTGGAGGACATGGAGTCATCGCCCTCGGAGACCGGGGGTTATGACAAGGTGACGGTCTCGGTGAAGGGTGACGGCGCCTACTCCAGGCTGAAGTACGAGGGAGGCGTGCACCGGGTGCAGCGGGTGCCCAAGACCGAGTCCCAGGGCAGGGTCCACACCTCCACTGCCACGGTTGCCGTGCTTCCCGAAGCCGAAGAGGTCGACATCGACGTCGATCCCAACGATGTCAGGGTGGATGTCTATCGGTCGACTGGCCCGGGAGGACAGTCGGTCAACACCACTGACTCCGCGGTTCGCCTGACTCACCTGCCAACTGGCATCGTGGTCTCGATGCAGGACGAGAAGAGCCAGCTCCAGAACAAAGAGAAGGCGTGGCGTGTCCTCCGTTCCCGATTGCTGCAGATGGAGCAGGAGAAGGCGGCCGAGGAGCTGGCGGGTGCCCGCCGGAGCCAGGTGGGGTCCGGGGGCCGTTCGGAGAAGATCCGAACCTACAACTACAAGGACAACCGGGTGACCGATCATCGCATCGGTCTCACCATCAAGCGTCTCGATTCCGTCCTGGAAGGCGACCTGAGCGAGTTCGTCGAGGCGTTGGCCGCAGCCGAGCAGGCGGAGAAGCTGGCGGAGGGGACTGATGGGCTCAACAACCTCCGGTAGTTACACCCAAGTATGGGCCAAACCGCCTCCAGAAGGTCCGACATTCGGACTGAGACATCTTCTCGAGGTAGTTAGACCCATATACGGGGCCAACTACCGGAGGTTCCACGGCCCACGTCCAGTGGGCTCTCGGCGTTGTTGTCTGGCAGACTGACCGTGGGTATGGAGCAGATTCCTCGGCACGAGCTGGATCGGTTGGAGGCGATCGCCGGCCCGCGCAAGCCCCTGGAGGACCTGGTGGCGCGTCGCCTCGGGGGCGAACCGCTCCAATACATCGAGGGCAGCGCGGCATTCGGCCCGCTGGATTTGTTGGTCGATGAGCGGGTGATGGTGCCTCGACCCGAGACTGAGGGGCTATTCGAGATCGCTTCCAAGATGGTCCGCAACCCGGAGGTCATCGTGGACCTGTGCACGGGCTCGGGTGCGCTCGCCTTGGCCCTGAAGAAAGAGTTCCCCACAGCTGCCGTGTTCGCCACCGACGTTTCCGAAGCGGCGATCGAGGTCGCGACCGAGAACAAGTACCGCAACGGGCTGGACATCTATCTGGCTGTGGGCGATCTGTTCGATCCATTGCCCGCCTCGCTCCTGGGGGAGGTCGATCTGCTGGTGGCCAACCCTCCGTATGTGTCGGATTCGGAGTTCGACTCGCTCCCCGAGGACGTGAAGCGTGAGCCCAGAATCGCGTTGGTGGCCGGCCCCACCGGCCTCGAGGTGATCAAGGTCATAGGGGGCTTGGTCTCCCGGTGGCTCCGACCCGGAGGGGTCGTAGTCTGCGAGATCGGGGAGACTCAGGCCGTGGCGGCGATCAACGCATTCCTCGACCTGCCCACGGTCATTCGTCAGGATCTGTCCGGCCGCGACCGGTACGTTGTCGCCGTCAAACCGTGATCGAGGAGGCCCTGGCCGCCGTTCTCGACGGTCAGATAGTCGGTATCCCCACCGACACCGTCTATGGCCTGGGAGTCGATCCGTTCAACTCTGATGCAGTAGAGCGGCTCTTCGACCTGAAGGGCCGACCCCAGCACAAGCCGGTTGGTGTCTTGGTGGCCAGCGTGGATCAGGCGAATGAGATCGGTGAGCTGGGCGAGACGGCGGCCGAGCTGGCAGACAAGCATTGGCCGGGTGCTCTGACCCTCATCGTCACTCCGACGGTGATCATGGCCGACTGGGTGGGGGACCAGCAGCGACGCACCATGGGAATTCGGGTCCCTGACCATCCCGTGGCGCGGGAGCTGCTCGAGGTGACAGGACCGCTGGCAGTCACGTCGGCGAACCTCTCCGGTGGCCCGGAAGCGATGAACGACAGGCAGGCGCGAGATCTGTTCGGGACCCAGGTCGCCGTCTATCTGGAAGGCGAGGCTCCGGGCGGAGAGGCATCAACTGTGGTCGATGCCACCGGACCGAAGCTGATCGTGCTCCGGAAGGGGCCAATCTCCGCGTGACGGTTACCCTGCCGCCGATGATCTCCATGGATTCCATCGAGCAGGTCGATCCCGGCATCGCAAGTCTGATACGAAAGGACCTCGAGCGCCAGAACTCCCACATCCATCTGATCGCATCGGAGAACTTCGCTTCACCGGCGGTGATGGCTGCCTCGGGGTCGGTCTTCACCAATAAGTACGCAGAGGGTTACCCGGGTCGTCGCTACTACGAGGGGTGCCAGGTGGTCGATGAGATGGAGCAACTGGCCATCGACCGGGCCAAGGAGCTGTTCGGTGCCGAATATGCCAATGTCCAGGCCCATTCCGGCGCTCAGGCCAACATGGGGGCCTATTTCGCCCTTCTCGAGCCGGGTGACACCGTGCTGGGGATGCAGCTCGATCAGGGTGGGCATCTCACCCACGGCTCCCCGGTCAATTTCTCCGGCCTCTACTACAACTTCGTGGCCTACGGGGTCGACTCGGAGAACGAGCTGATCGACATGGATCAGGTGCGCAAGCTGGCTTTCGAGCACCGGCCCAAGATCGTGCTCGCCGGTTACTCGGCTTACTCGCGAACCCTGGACTACCAGGCGTTTCGTGAGATCGCAGATGAGGTGGGGGCCGTGTTCATGGTCGATGCCGCCCACTTCATCGGGCTGGTCGCCGGCAAGTCGCACCCTTCGCCGATGCCGTACGCCGATATCGTCACCGGGACCACCCACAAGGCCTTGCGCGGCCCGCGAGGGGGGGTCGTCCTGGCCACGGAGGAGTATGGACAGGCGATCAACAAGGCGGTTTTCCCCAATGCGCAGGGAGGGCCCATCGAGTCACAGGTGGCTGCCAAGGCGGTCTGCTTCCACGAGGCGATGCAGCCGTCGTTTCACGACTACACCGAGCAGATAGTGGCCAATGCCGACGCCATGGCGACCCAGACTCAGGAGGAAGGGGTCCGCGTGGTATCCGGTGGCACCGACAACCACCTGTATCTGATCGACCTGCGATCTGTCGACGAGGATCTCACCGGCAAGGACGCCGCCCGGATGCTCGACGATGTCGGGATCACCCTGAACTTCAACACCATCCCCAACGATCCTCGACCCCCGTATCGGGCTTCGGGGTTACGCATTGGCACCCCGGCGATGACGACCCAGGGCATGAAGGAGCCAGAGGCGAAAGAGGTGGCATCGCTGATCTGTCGGGCTCTCTTCGAGCGTGGTGATGAGGCGGCGCTCAACGAGGTGTCAGGGCGGGTGTCGGCGCTGGCTGCCGAGTTCTCGCCCTATCCGCACGACTTTGCCGGTCACGTCTAGGGGTCGGCACAACTCCGTTCTCTGTCGACAAAGTCGGACATACGCCCACTCTTCCGACGCAGAACGAGAAACGGAGAGAGTCTCGCCCTGTTAGGAGGTCCGTCTGACCAGGTCGGCGACCTCTTGCAGCGAATGGACGCAGCAGACGCCCACGTCCTGGTTGACCCGAAAAGGGTCCATGAGAATGGGGTGGATACCGGCGCGTCTGGCGCCGACCACATCAAAGGCGGGGGTATCGCCGACATACCACGCCTCCTCAGCAGTCACCCCGAGCGCATCGAGCGCCAGCTCGAATATGCGGCGATCGGGCTTGGACACGCCGACGATTCCGGAGTCGATCACACACCCCACCTCGACACCGGTCCCTTCACCGACCTGGAGGATGTTCTGAGAGCGCAGCCGGCTCTCAACCGAGCCGTCGGAGTTGGAGACGACACCGACCCGGACTCCGGTTGCCACCAGGTCCTGCAATCCCTCCCGCGAGCCGGCGATCACCTCCCGCCACAGACCGCCGGACAGGTATTCGTCGCGCAGGCGAGTGACCGCGGAATCGAGGTCTTCGGCGTCGACGCCCAGCTCGGCGGCGTACACCAGGAGATAGTCATCCCAATACGACTCGAAACTGGCCCCTGCAACCAGCTCCATCGGAAAGACACGGGTTGCCACATAGTGCGCACGGTCGATGACTGCCGCCGACTCGACCTGGTGATCGAGGTGGGCCAATGCCCTCATTACCCGGGAATGGAGTGGAAGATGAAAGACCCCACCCACGTCGAGAAGCACGGCTCGAGGTCGGTCGGTCACGGGCCGGACGGTAGTTTCCGGAGATCGCGACCGGTTTGCTAGGTTCGATTCGCCTTGGCACAACACAGCGAATACACTTTGTGAAAGAATTCACAAGTGGCCCTCCCGTGAAGCAAGACACACCCGGCAAACAGGTCCACGCGGCCCTAAACGACGGCTGGATGCATAGCGGCGCGTTCGTGAGTTCCATCCTCTCCGGCACCCTGCTCGGATACCTGGCCGACATGTGGCTGGGAACCGCCCCGTGGCTGGTTGTGATCGGGATCATCCTCGGCTCCTACTCGGGCTTCATGAGGATGTGGCACTACGCAAAGAAGATGGATGACAACCCGCGTGCCCGTTGAATCACAGACTCAGGTTCCGATTGAGAGCATCCTCGCCAGACACACCATTGCCCGATCCATCTATGTAGCACCCGTGTTGATTCTCCTATTCGGCCTGATCGCAGGCTGGGTGGGAGTCTGGAGCGCTGGACTCGGCGTGGTGGTGGTGATCGCCAACTTTCTGTTGGCCGGGGCGATCCTCTCGATTTCGGCAAGGATCAGCCTCCAGGCCTATCATGCCGCCGCCCTGATCGGCTTCGTTCTTCGTCTCGGGATTTTCGTGGCCCTCGTCCTCGTCGTCTCGGCGTTGTTCCCCGTCGACAGGTTGGCCTTCGGGATCACCGCGGTCGTGACGTACTTGTCACTCCTGGTTCTGGAGGCGCGTGCCGTCTCCAAAGGTGAGGAAAGGGGGCTGACTTGGACCAAATGATCCTGGC
>CAZSOF010000046.1:0-13271 GCA_964607685.1 uncultured Acidimicrobiaceae bacterium
GGGCGAAGTAGACGAACTCGAACAAGCACAGGCTGGGGTTGGTCTTGGTGAACGGGTAGTAGGACTTTGGCCCTCCCGCATCTATCACGACCATCTCACCTGCCGCCACCTCTCGTACGAATCGGGCACCTACCAGATCGAGTGCCGCTGTCTCCGAGGCCATGATCCATCCCCTATCGGGAAGGGAACCGAGACAAAGGGGCCGGAACCCGTTGGGATCCCTCAAACCGACGATCCGACCCTGGTCCATGATCACGAGGGAGAAGGCGCCCTCCCAGGTGGGTGCGACCTTCATCAACGCCACCTCCAGGCCGCGCGCGTCGGAGCGGTTGTCGTCGATAGCCCGGGCGAGACTCTCGGCCATGAGATCCGAGTCGGTGGTAGCGCTGCGTACACCGAGCGAGTGGGCGAGCGCCGTGGTGTTGGTCAGGTTTCCGTTGTGCCCCAGTGCGATGCTGGTGCTACCCACCTGACGATGAGCGGGTTGGGCGTTGGCCCAGTTGCTGGATCCCGTCGTCGAGTAGCGGGTGTGGCCGATACCGACATGGCCGTCCAGACCTGCCAGTGTCGCCTCGTCGAAGACCTGGTTGACCAGACCCAGGTCCTTGAAGACCGTCACCGTCTCTCCGTCGGAGGTGGCGATGCCGGCGGATTCCTGGCCCCGATGCTGTAGGGCGAAGAGACCGAAATAGAGGACGTGAGAGACGCGCTGGCTGGTCGAGTAGGCGGCTACCACCCCGCAAGCCTCGCGGGGCCCTTCACTTGGCGAGACGTTGGCCACCTCGGGCACCTGGCGATGGTAGGGCGGCGACGTGCTAGGTCACAGCTCCATCTCCGACTTTCATGTGAAGATTTCGCGATATGCGTCCGCCAGCTCGAGATAGTGGTCCACGCCATGGTCGGCGTGCTCGATCTCTTCCGGGGTCAGGTCCCTGACCGGTCGGGCGGGCATTCCCATCGCCAGTGTCCATGGTGGGATCGTCTTTCCCTCGGGCAGGACCGACCCGGCTGCCAGCCATGCGCCCTCACCGACCGTGGCACGGTTCAAGACACGAGCCCCGATGCCGATCAGGGCCCGGTCCCCGATGGTGGCTCCGTGGATCACCACTGCGTGGCCCAGGGTCACCCGGGCTCCGACATGACAGGGCATCTCCTCATCGCAGTGGAGAATTGCGTTGTCTTGGACATTGGTCTGGGCGCCGATGGTGATCCGATCGAGTTCGGCCCGAATCACCGCGCCGAACAAGACGACTGCCTTCGAGTCGATCGTGACGTCACCGTAGATGTGCGCTCCGGGTGCGATCAGGGCCCCCGGGTGGATCTTGGGCTCGGGGATGTGGGGACTTCTCAACCGGCAGCCGTTCCGGCCAGGGAGCGGATCCTGTCCCGAATGGTGTGCGCCGGCGTCCAACCACGGGCAAGAAGTGCCAGACGCCCGTCCTCCAATTCACCCACCAGTGTGGGGAACCCGCTTATCCCCCAATCACGAGCCCGGGCGAAATCATCCCAGGCCCTCGTCTTCGCCGCATCTGAGACCAATTCGGCGGCAAATCCATCGATATCGATGCCGAAACCGGTGGCCAGATGGGTGAGGACGTCGTATTGGGTGACGTCGGCACCCTGCGCGTAGAAGGCATTCTGGATGTCACTGAAGTAGTCGAGGGCTCGGGCCTCGTTCATCTCCCGCATCTGAGTCACGGCGATGGCCGCCGGCTCGGTGTCATATGTCCACCCGTCCCGACGCTCGAGGAAGGCGATATCGAATGGTTGACCGGTCCTCTCGGCGATCTCCACCCAGTGACGCTCGAGAGAGCGTGCCATGCGATCGTCCAGTGGCTGAGCCATCGGTCCCGGCCGTAGACCACCGACTACCACTCCGACCGGCAGATCCTCGGCCAGTGCCTCGATCTCAGGGGCAAAACCCCAACACCAGGAGCACATGGGGTCCCCGACGTATATCAGCCGGACGATTCTGTCGGTCATCTGTGGCAACCTTATTTCTCTCGCACCGATGTCTGAGATCAACACCGCCATCGAGACTGCTTTCCACGATTCATACGCCCTGGTGGTGGCGAGCCTGTCCCGTCAGGTGCGCGACATCGATCTCGCCGAGGAGGCGATTCAGGACGCATTTGCCGAAGCCATCCGGTCCTGGCCCGACACCGGTGTGCCGGCCAACCCCGGCGGTTGGATCGCCACTGTGTCGCGACGAAGAGCAATCGATCGAATCAGACGAGAGCAGACCTATGCCCACAAGAAGGAGCTCCTGGCGAGTCTGGAGCGGGTCGAGGCCCAACGACGTGGAGCTCCGATGCTGGGAGCAACCATCGCCGATGATCGTCTCCACATGATCTTCGCCTGTTGCCACCCCTCACTGGCCGCCGACAAGCAGGTCGCTCTCACTCTCAGGACTCTCGGCGGGCTGACCACACGGGAGATAGCGGATGCCTTCTTGGTATCGGAAACGACCATGGCACAACGTCTGGTACGAGCGAAGGGGAAGATCCGGGACGCGGGCATACCATTCTCCGTCCCGACCGCTGAGGCCCTGGCCGAGCGTCTCGACGCGGTGTTATCGGTGATCTACCTGATCTTCAACGAGGGTTACTTCGCTTCATCCGGCGACGCAGTGGTCCGAGTCGAGCTCGCCGAGTCGGCCATAGAGCTGGGTCGCATGCTCATGCACCTCATGCCGAGCTCGTCGGAGGCCGCAGGGCTCCTGGCGCTGATGCTCCTCCAGCACGCCCGAAGATCGGCACGGACCGACCTGGGAGGCGATCTCGTCCTCCTCCAGGACCAGGATCGGTCGTTGTGGAACCGGGAGGAGATCGCCGAGGGCCTGAGGTTGGTGGAGGGCCTGGAGGACGCCAACGGCATCTATGCACTGCAGGCGGCCATTGCGGCCTGCCACTCGTCCGTCACCTCCTGGGAGGAGACCGACTGGCCACGAATCGTCGGCATATACGACAGCCTTTGGCCTCTCACCGGCTCCCCGGTGGTCGGTTTGAACCGGGCGGTGGCCGTGGGATACGCCAGGGGGCCAAGGGCCGGGTTGGATGCCATAGGTGGCATCGATCTCGACGGCTACCACTCCTACCACGCAACGAGGGCGGAGCTGCTGCGGCGGTCCGGGCGAGGGGACGAGGCACGCATGGAGTTCGAGAGGGCGTTGGCACTGGCCTCCAATCAGGCGGAGCGAAGGTTGATCGAATCGAGGCTCGCCTCCCTGACAGAGCCGGGCTGACGATCCTCAGCGATCCAGGTAGGAGTCTTCACCCTTCTGTAGCGCCTCCCTGGTGTCGACACTGAACCAGGATCGACCGTCCTCCCCCCATTGCAACCACTGCTCCGGGGTCACCGGCAGGAAAGAGATTCGGTCGAGGAGAGTTTGTATCGATCCGCCGGATCGAGCCTCGTCTTCTGCCTCACCGGCAACACTCGTCGGGTACACGGCACACGTCACCTGACGTACGCCGGACTCGTCGACCGGCACAACGGGAAGGTCGTTCCCCATGTTGACCAATCCCTGCAACGTCCCGGTGCGGACGAAGGGATGGTCGACCGCCACCAGCAGGATGAGATCGGCGGTAGTCATTCTCAGCGCGGTGGCGATCCCGGCCAACGGGCCCTGGACGTGGACGGAATCGGGCCAACACACCCAGCCCTCGCGATCGGGGCCCAGAAGCACGATCCTCTCGACCACTGGGCTCATGGCCGCTGCAACCCTGGTCAGCATGGTTTGACCCCCGACCAACACCGACGACTTGTCCTCACCCATCCGGGTGCTCCGGCCACCGGTGAGGATGGCTCCCTGAGTGCGGCTTCTCACCGAACGGAGGCTAGGAGACGCGAGATGGTCGAAGCACCGCACCACACCGCTGCCGTGTGTAGGTTCGGCTCCAGGAGGAGCAATGTCGAGGTCGGCGATAACGGTCCGCGTCTGGAGCATCTATGTGTTGCTGATCGGTGTGTTATTGGCAGTCGCCCCCAACTTCGTGCTGTCCACCCTCGGCCTCGACGAGACCGAGGAACCATGGATTCGCGTGTTGGGCCTGATCGTTGTCCTGCTGGCGCTCTACTACGACGACGCAGTGCGCAACGAAGCCCGACACTTCTTCTTCGCCTCGGTGGTGGGGCGCTTGTTCTTCGCGGTGGCCCTCATCATCCTGGTGATCACCGGAGAGCCGTGGCAGCTTCTCATCTTTGCCGCACTCGATGTCGCAGGCGCAGTCTGGACTTTGAATACTCTCCGCGCCGAGACCCGGGCTCAATCCTGACGGAAGACGTCGGGGGGTATTGGATCTTGTTCCCGACGCCGCGTCCCCAGGCCTGAGAGATACTGATTGGGGAAACTGTGCCCGGTGTAACCGAGGTCGATGGCGGCGTTGAGCGTCCAGTACGGGTCTATCAGGTGCGGCCTGGCGATGACACACAGGTCCGCCCTTCCCGCTACGAGGATGTTGTGTATGTCATCGATCGATGACACCGCCCCCACCGTCATGGTGGGTATCCCGGCTTCGTGCCGGATCCGGTCGGCGAATGGTGTTTGATACAGACGTCCGTACTCGGGTCGAGCATGGACCGAGGTCTGGCCCGTTGAGACGTCGATGAGATCGCATCCGTGTCCCTTCAACTCCCGGGCCACCGTCACGGCGTCATCACCGTTGAATCCTCCGGGGGCCCAGTCGGTGGCCGAGATGCGGACCGAGATCGGCTTGCCGGAGGGCCACACTTCCCGCACCGCGTCGAACACTTCGAGCGGGAAGCGCATCCGGTTCTGCAACGAGCCTCCGTAGATATCCGATCGTTGATTGGCCAGGGGGGTGAGAAAGCTCGACATCAGATAGCCGTGTGCGTAGTGGAGCTCGAGCCAGTCGAAGCCGGCGTCATCACCAAGCTGGGCCGAGCGGACGAACTGATCACGCACCTCTGCGATGTCCCTCCCGGTCATCTCGCGAGGCACCTGGCTGTCGGGGCGGTATCTGATCGGGGAAGGGGAAATGATCTCCCAGTTGTCTGCATCCAGGGGATCGGTGTCACCCTCCCACATCAGCTTGGTCGAGCCCTTTCGCCCCGAGTGCCCGATCTGCAAGCCGATCTTTGCCTCGGAGTTCTGATGGACGAAGTCGACGATTCGGGCCCAGGCCTCCGACTGCTCCCTATTCCAGATCCCCGTGTCCGCCGGGCTGATGCGACCCTCAGGTGACACACACGTCATCTCTGTCATCACCAAACCGGCGCCACCGACCGCCCGGCTTCCCAGGTGGACCAGGTGCCATTCGCCGGGGAACCCATCGGCCGCGGAGTACTGGTCCATGGGAGAGACGACCACCCGGTTCGCCAAGGTCACGTCTCGGATTCGGTAGGGGTGGAACATCGGTGGGACTGAGGCCTCGGTCGCCACCGGGGAGCCGTGGTCCGAGCCGGCATACCAGGCATCGACTCGCCGCATGTACCCCGGATCGCGGAGACGGAGGTTGTCATAGGTGACCCGCTGGCTTCGGGTGAGAAGTGAGAAGGCGAACTGCTCCGGTTCCAAGTGTCGATAGCGATCGGCTCCCTCGAACCACTCGAGACTGGCCTTTGCCGCCCGCTGGAGCGAGTCGACCAGGGGTCGTCGCTCCTCTTCGTAGAGATCGAGGATCTCTTCGATCGGGCGATCCTCGAGGAGCAGATCGGCCAACGAGATGGCGTCCTCCATTGCCAGCTTGGTTCCCGATCCCACCGAGAAGTGGGCGGTGTGGGCGGCGTCGCCGATGAGGACGACGTTCCCGTGATGCCACCTCTCGCACTTGATCGCCGGGAACTGGAGCCATTTCGAGTTGTTCCCGACGAGAGGGTGACCATCGAGGTGGGCGGCGAAGAGCCACTGGCAAACCTGGATGGCATGCTCGTCGTTGGCTCCGGGTGGGAGCACCTCGCCTTCCGACCGGTCCAGTCCCAGCCCACGCCATGTCTTGGGCGCCATCTCGACGATGAAGGTGCTTCCCGTGCGGTCATATGGATAGATGTGAGCCCACACCATTCCCTGTGGCGTGTCTTCGAATATGAAGTGGAAGCGGTCGTAGACCTTCGTGGTGCCAAACCATGCGTACTTGTTGGTTCTGGGCTCGATCCTCGGTCGGAGGTGCTTGGCGAGTTGACGTCGAACCAGCGAGTTGGCGCCGTCGGCAGCTACGACGAGGTCGGCGGGCGGCAACTCTTCGAGACCGGTGATCTCGCTATGGAATCGAAGATCGGTCCCCACCTCCAGGGCCCGATCGGCCAGGATCTCCAGCAATCTCTTCCGGCTGGCGGCCGCGAACCCATGACCACCCGAGATGATGGGGTCCGGGGAACTGAAATGGCGGATCTCGATATCGCCCCACTGGATGAAGCTGTCGGTCAGCGCCTTGTACGACGGCTCGTCTGCGTCCTCGAAATGGTCGAGGGTCTCGTCGGAGAAGACCACGCCGAATCCGTAGGCGTCCTGGGGTGTGTTGCGCTCGAAGACGGTGACTTCGAAGTCCGGACGGTGCTTCTTGAGCAGGATGGAGAGATAGAGACCCGCCGGCCCCCCTCCGGCTATGGCGACCGTTCGCCGGGGAGTGCTCAATCGCCCATGGCGATTCCGAGGTGCCTGGCTGTCTGGATCCAGGGATGGTCCAGAGGCACGGTCTTGGTCTGCCCGGCGATCTTCTTGAGGGGCACAGCCTCGGTCGACTCTCCCCGTGCTGCGACGAGGACGCCGTGGACACCGTCGGCGATGTAGTCGGCGCATGCCGTCCCCAGCCGGGTGGCGAGAAGCCGATCGACCGGGGATGGGGTGCCGCCGCGTTGTACATGCCCCAGGATGGTGATCCGAGATTCCAGCCCGGTGAGCCCGGCGAGTGTCGAGGCGAATTGCACAGTGCCGCCGGTCCGGGCCTGGCCGAACTCCTTGAGCTTCTTCTTGATGGCCCTCCGCTCCGGCTCGTCGGCGGCTTCCATCTGCGCAGTCATGCTGTCCCTGATGCCTGCCGCATCACGGGAGATGGCTCCTTCGGCCACCGCCACGATCGAGAAGGCCGAGCCGGCGGCCTTGCGTGTGGAGATGGAGGAGGCAACCGCCTCGATGTCGTAGGGGATCTCGGGGATGAGGATGACGTCGGCGCCTCCGGCGAGACCGGCGCCCAGCGCCAGCCAGCCGACGTCGTGGCCCATCAGTTCGACGACCATGATGCGATGGTGGGAATGGGCGGTGGAGTGGAGACGGTCGATGGCCTCGGTGGCGATGTTCATCGCCGTGTCGAATCCGAAGGTGACATCGGTCCCGGCCACATCGTTGTCGATGGTCTTGGGAAGGGTCAACACCGGAATGCCCACGTTGGCGAGCTTGAGGGCATTGCGCGCCGTGCCGCCACCGCCGAGGCACACCAGAGCTTCGAGATCATGCTGTTCGGTGACCTGACGCATCGTTTGGCGGCCATCGACCTTCTCGCCATCGCCCGTGTCGATCTTGTCGACCTTGGTCCGTGACGTGCCCAGCACCGTTCCTCCGCGGGTGAGGATCCCGGAGAGGTCGTCGGATTCGAGGTGCTCGTATCGGTTCTGCATCAGACCGAGGAACCCGTCCTTGAACCCGAGGACATCCATCCCGTATGCGCGCTGGGCTGCCTTGCCGACCGCCCTGATCGCTGCGTTCAAGCCCGGGCTGTCACCGCCGGCCGTCAGGATGCCAATGGTTCTGGCCACATCGTGATGGTAGGAGGTTGCCGTGGGCCGGCACACCGCGGGATCGATCAGTCGGCGAGGACCCCGGCGAGGGCCCGGTGCCACCGATCGGCGGCGTCCCGCAGAGCAACCCGAGAGCCGTTGACAACGATTTCACTTCCCTCCATCGCGCCGATGCGTCGCGCCAGCTCTGAAGGCAGCCCGACGGCCCCTGGCGGGACGACGGCGAGGACGCGGTGTGGGTCCTCGGAGAACGGGTGCTCGCTATCGACCCGGGCACCGACGCCCGAGGCGATGCAGATCTCGGCCAGCGCCACTGCGAGGCCGCCATCGGAGATGTCGTGCAGCACCGGTACGTGGTGGGCCAGTGTGGCGGCCAACTCGATGACCCGAACGGCCGTCTCCGGATCGGGGGGGGTGGGCTTCCCTCCGATCTCACCTGCCAACCTCTGAACCGCGGAGCCGGAGAGGTTGGGAGTGGCAGTCGGGCCTATCTCCCAGATCTCCATGCCGACTTCACCGCGGCTGGGGCGAGGCGGGACGGCCGGCATCGGGTCGGCGAGCCCGAGCAGCCCGACGACAGGTGTCGGGTAGATGCCCACGCCGTCGGTCTCGTTGTAGAACGAGACGTTTCCCCCCACGACCGGAATCCCAAGGGATTCGCAAGCCTCCGATACACCTTCGATCGACTCCCGAAACTGCCACATGACCTCGGACTTCTCGGGATTCCCGAAGTTGAGGTTGTCCACCACCGCCAAGGGGCGGGCACCGGTCACCGCCACGTTGAGGGCCGCCTCGAACACGAGTCGGGATGCTCCAACCCGGGGATCGAGATGGCACAACCTGCCGTTGCCATCGGTGGAGACCGCCAGTGCCTTCTCTGTTCCCTCCAGGCGAAGCAGCGACCCGTCCGCTCCGGGTCCTACGACAGTGTTGAGGAAGAGCATGTGGTCGTACTGCTCATGGATCCATGCCGAAGACCCGATTGCCGGGTCGGAGAGAAGGGCTGCCAGGGTGTCATCGACATCGAGACTCGATCCGTCGAAGGGACGGCTCTGAAGCTCATCAAGCCAATCGGGTCTCGCCAGAGGCCTGTGGTAGAGAGGCGCATCGTCGGCGAGCGACGCCGCGGGGACCTCGGCAACCAGCTCCCCGTCGTGGGTGACGGTCAATGAGTGACCGCTCTTCACCTCGCCGACGACAGCCCAATCGATTTCCCACCGCTCGGCGACTTCCAGGACCGCATCGACCTTGTCGGGAGAGACGAAGGCCATCATTCGCTCCTGCGACTCAGACATCAGCAGCTCCGGGGCTGTCATTCCAGTCTCCCTGGTGTGGACGGCATCGAGGTCGACATCGATTCCGACGCGTGCCCGCCCGGCCGGCTCCGACGTGGCACAGGTGAGACCTGCGGCTCCCAGGTCCTGAACACCTCCCACCAGACCCCGGGCGTAGAGCTCGAGGCACGCCTCGATCAGCTTCTTCTCCTCGAATGGGTCGCCAACCTGAACCGATGGCCGTTTCTCCCCCGACCCCTCGTCGAAGGTGGCCGAGGCCAGGACACTGGCGCCACCGATGCCGTCGCGTCCCGTGGCGTTCCCCAGGAGAACCGCCACAAACCCCGGCTCGCCTGCAGTACCCAGGACCAGCTGCTCACGGCGGAGGACACCGAGACACATCACATTGACCAGGGGATTACCCGAGTAGCAGCTGTCGAATTCGACCTCACCGCCGATCGTGGGCACACCCACGGCGTTCCCGTACCCGGCGATGCCGGACACGACGCCTTTGAACAAATACCGGTTTCTTGGTTCGTCCAAGGGCCCAAACCTGATCTGATCCCAGAGGGCAATGGGTCGAGCACCCATTGTGACGATGTCACGGAGGATCCCGCCGACCCCGGTGGCCGCGCCCTGGTAGGGCTCGACGAACGACGGGTGGTTGTGACTCTCGATGCGCAGGGCGGCCAGCCATCCGTCTCCGAGATCGACGACACCGGCGTTCTCTCCGGGGCCCACCACCACCCAGGGAGCGTTGGTGGGGAATCGTCTCAGATGCTCGCGTGACGACTTGTAGGAGCAGTGCTCGGACCACATCACCGAGTACATCGCCAATTCCGCCGGGCGTGGGTCTCGCTCCAGGATCTCCACGACCGACGTGTACTCGTCGTCGGTCATGCCCAATCGTCGATATGCCGGCTCCTGGAGTGTGGTCATGCCGGGACCAAAGACTGGAGGAACCCCTCCAGGAGGATCTGTCCGTCGCTCGAGCCGAGAAGCTGGTCACAGGCCCTTTCCGGGTGCGGCATCACTCCCACGACGTTCCCCGCGTCGTTGCTCACCCCCGCTGCGCCGTCCTGTGAGCCGTTGGGGTCGTCCACGTAGCGGAGGACGATCCTCCCCCGGCGTGTGGGATCGACCCAGTTGCCCTCGTACGAGTTGAGCGGAAGACGCAACCTCTGTCCTTCTGCACAGGCCCGGGTGAGGACGCTGGCAGCATCGACCACCTCGAGCTCCTCGAATCGACAGATGAAGGACAACCCACGGTTCGCGATGTGCGCTCCCGGGAGAAGCCCCGCCTCGCAGAGGATCTGCCATCCATTGCAGATGCCCAAGACCGGAGCCCCCTCAGTGGCGAATCGGGTCACCTCTCTCATCGCAGGAGAGAACCGGGCGATGGCCCCGGTCCTCAGGGCGTCGCCATGCGCAAATCCTCCCGGGAGAATCACACCGTCGAAGTCCGTCAGGTCGGTTTCCCGGTGCCACACCAACTCGGCTTCCCCTCCCATGGACTTCAGTACCCGAACCACGTCATGCTCACAGTTGACCCCTGGGAACACGATGACGGCGACTCTCAACCTTCGACCTCCACTTCGAAGTCCTCGAGTACGGGATTGGCCAGGAGCTGACGACACATGTCCTCGACGCGCGCCTTGACCTGGGCGGGATCGTCACCCTCGACCTCCATGTGAATGACACGATCCATGCGCACCGCGCTGGCCTCGGTGAAGCCCAGATCGTGAAGTGCGCGTCTCACGGTTGTTCCCTCTGGATCGGCGATCTCGGGGCGCCGGTCGATGGTGACGGTCACCTTCATCGGCCCACCCGGTAGGCGTCGAACGATGTACCGGTTATTCGCTCGTAAGCCTCCACATAGCGAGATCGGGTCCCGGCCACGATTTCGTCGGGAAGATCGGGCGCTGGCGGTCTCTTGTCCCAGGGCTGACCGTCCAGCCACTCACGGACATACTGCTTGTCGAATGACGGCACGTCGGATCCGGGCCGATACTCATCTGCGGGCCAGTAACGCGAGGAATCGGGGGTGAGCATTTCGTCGACGAGGAGTAGCTCGCCGTCGGCGTGACCGAACTCGAACTTGGTGTCGGCCAGAATCACCCCTTTCGCCGCCGCGTACTCATTGGCTCGGGTGTAGATGTCCAAGGATCTCGCTCTCAGCTCCTCGTAGAGCTCGTCGCCCAGAATCGCCCGCGTCTGAGCCTCGGTGATGTTCTCGTCGTGACCGGAGGTGGCTTTCGTGGCCGGGGTGAATATGGGCTCGTCCAGCTTGTCGGCCATCCTCAACCCGGCGGGTAAGTGCTCGGTCGTGGGTCCGCCGCCGTCGCGATACTCCCGCCACGATGATCCATAGAGATAGCCACGGACCACGCATTCCACCGGCACCACCTCGGCGCGACGAACGACCATTGCCCGTCCGGTCATCTCCCTTCTCTGCTCATCGGTCAACCCTTCCACGTTCGACAGATCCGTGGTGACCATGTGATTCGGGGTGCCCAGTAGATCGAAGAAGTGAAGACTCAGACCGGTGAGGACTCTCCCCTTGTCGGGGATGGTCTGGTTGAGCACCACGTCATATGCCGAGATGCGATCGGTCGCCACGAAGAGGAGATGCTCGCGGTCGATTTCGTATATCTCTCTGACCTTGCCCGATGCGATGTGGGGGAGTACCAGCACGCGGCGGGAGGGTAGCGCTGTCGACAGCATCTATTCGACCAGCAATTAGCCTGCCTCGCCCGTGAGCGGATTCGATGGTGATCGTGTGGCCGGTCTTCTCGAGGCCGACCCTTTCGCCACGAGCCTGGGAATCGAACTGGTCGCGGTCAGTGCGGACGAGATCGTGGTTGCCCTGGACGTCACCGGAGACCACGTCAACTTCCTTGGTGTGGGTCATGGCGGGGTGGTGTTCACACTCGCCGACTGCGCCTTCTCACTTGCCTCGAATTCTTCGGGTGACCGGGCGGTGGCCATCGATACCCATCTGGTGCTGACTGCGGGTTGCGATCCTGGAGACCGACTCGAGGCGCGAGTCACCGAGAGATCACGGGGCAGGACACTGGGAACATATCGGGCCGACGTGACCCGAACCGATGGGCGGACGGTGGCTCTGTTCACCGGGACGGTGTTCATCTCCAGGGATTAGTTCCCTTCGGGCCTAGCATCTAGACCCGGTTTGGCACTCGTCAAATACGTCATCTTCCACCCCTGGAAAACAGCGACGGTCCTGGCAGCTGGGGCTCTTCTCGGGCTGGGAGCGTTCTACGTCTACCAGGTGAACGCTGCTCTGGGAGCGGTGGCCGTCGAGCAATTCGATCCGGCCGCTGCCCGATCAGTGATCGAGGCCGCGCCGGCATCCGTGCCGGACACACCGCCATCGACCCTCTTCACCTACCACGAGGAGCCTGTCTATGACCTCGACGCCGAGCTGCAAGCGATTGCATTGCAGATGCAATCGGAGCCCGACTTGTTCAACCAGGCCGCTTTTGGGGTCCCGGTCGACGACGAGGTCTTCGAGTCCTACCTGCTCGTCGGAACAGACGCCTCCGAGTTCCTGGCGGATACCATCATCCTCGCCCTCCAGCCCGAGAGTGGTGGAAGTCCGATAATGGTGAGTCTTCCCCGGGATCTCTACGTCTGGAATCTGTGCCAACAGCGCTTCACTCGATTGAACGCTGGTCTCGGGGGGTGTGCGGGGGCATCCGGGGCGGAGCTGCTGGCGATCATGGTCGAGGACTACACGGGGATCACAATCGATCATCTTGCCCGGATCAACTTCGCCGGGTTTGCCCGACTGGTCGACACCATGGGCGGTATCACCGTCTGTGTCGACTATCCAACCAGGGACGAGAAGGCACAACTGTTGATCGAGCAGCCGGGCTGCCAGCGGGCCAACGGCGAGATGGCTCTGGGTTGGGTGCGCTCCCGGCACCAAGAACAGCTCATTGATGGCGCGTGGACGTTGGTGGGCGGGTCAGACTTCACGCGACAGCAACGTCAGCAAGATGCCTTATTCCAACTCGCCGGGAAGGCAGCCGAGTTCTCCAGCCCGGGCTCATTGACCTCGAGGCTGGAGGCCGTGGCTTCCTCGGTGCGATTGGACTCTTCGTGGTCGTTCGGCCAGGCGGTGGGAACGGCCTGGAGATATCGAGGGATCAGCAAGGACTCGGTGGCGCGCTTTTCTGTTGCGGTCGCCGACTACCGAACCTCGTATGGGGCGGCAGTTCTCCTTCCGACCAAGCCGTTCCGGGATCAACTCTCCGAGGTCTACGACCTCAACTGAGCACC
>CAZSOF010000047.1:0-13247 GCA_964607685.1 uncultured Acidimicrobiaceae bacterium
GACGGGGGCGTGACGTTGGATCAGATCGCGGCTGAGTTCGGGATCCATCCGATGATGAAGCGACCCGGGTTTAGTAGAGGGCTGGTTCTCCCGGGGCCTGGTGGTCCTGGGACTGGTTGCGACGGTAGTAGTTGGTCTCGTACTCGATGGGGGGTAGGTGGCCGAGCTCGCCATGAAGGCGGGTGTTGTTGAACCACCACACCCAGTTGAGGGTGGCCAGTTCGAGGTCGTCGACACCCCGCCAAGGTCCTTCGTGAGGGAGTCAACTCCACGCCATCGAGGCAGGCCATGACCTCGGCGACAGCGCCGCACGCGAGGCGAGCCGGGACTTCCCTCGTAGCCGAGAGGGTCGAGACGTAGGCGGAGGTCGATGCAGTGATGATCCGTGGTGTATGTGGCAGGCGAGGCTGGCGACCGCTGGCACGACTCGTTTCGCGAGGTAGTTCCAGGAACTGATGGGGGTTGGGACGCGGAGCACCCAGTTGACCCATGTGCATGTGACATGTAATGTGTGTCGTGACTGCTCCCTCGTTACGAGCGGGGGGGACTTCGGCAATGAATGGAGCGTGGAGGATGATCCTTCGGAAGCATCGAGTGTTCGGTATCTACCTTCGTCACATCGCATTGATGGCGGTGCTCGGGCTGGTACTCATGTCGTGCGGTGGTGGCACGGCTGAGACGCCCACGACCGCCGCTGAGACGCCCACGACCGCCGCTGAGACGCCCACGACCGCCGCCGAGACGCCCACGACCGCCGCCGAGGCCACAACTACCGTGGCTCCCGCTGAGCCGATCAGCGTTCGAGTTGCGTTCAATCCCGGAACGGCGCTTCGACTGTATGCAGCCTTGTCAGCCGATCTGTTCGCGAAGCATGGCCTGGATGTCGAGTTGGTCACATTCGAGAGCGGAGCTGCCACCAATGCTGCGTTCGCGTCAGGTGACGTCGATCTCGGATTCACTGGCATTCCCGGGATCTTCGCCAGTCGTCTCGCTGGAGCGGGGACCCGAGTCTTCATGATCGACAACGACGGATGGAAGGCAGAGGGCCTTGTTGTCCGTCCGGACTCCGGTATCGCAAGCGTGGCCGACCTCGAAGGGAAGACGATCGGCACCGTGATCGGGACCACGAGTTACGTTGGTCTCGTGGCTGGATTGATTGCCGAAGGGGTCGATCCGAGCTTGGTCGACATCGTGAACGTTGCGCCGAGCGCGTGGATCCAGGCATTCGACAAGGGCGACGTGGATGGGATCTGGGGTTGGTCGCCTCTCTTGTTCATGATGGCCGAAGCGGGCGGAACAATCATCGCGACTGACTCCGACTATGTGCTCGACCCGCTGTTGTGGCAGGCCCGTGGCGACTTCATCGATGAGCACCCGGAGGCGGTCGAGGCCTTCGTCGCCGCCTACGAAGAGGCTGCAAGCCTGGTCGCTGCCAGGGACCAGGGCTTCGTCGACAAGATGATCGAGATGACCGGAACCTCGGAGTCAGTGGTCAGGTCGACGATCGATGCCGTCAAGCCCGTGAGCGTTGAGGAGTCCGTGACGGTGGAGTCCCCTTACTCGCTGGTCAATCCGGCTGGCCTCAGGGCTATTCTCGATGAGTGGTTGGAGTTGCTGGTTGAGCAGCAGATCTTCCAGATGCGGCCGGACCTTGATGGTGTGATCGATCCGGCGCCGATCCAGAACCACTTGGGACAGGGATAGGTTCCCACGCCCCGAGTGGGTGGACGCGCACGGAGGGCAGCGGAAGGTGGTGTTCTGAGTTGGTGACGGTGTATAAAATGCCGACGGGTCGGCTGTGACGGGCGCCGCGGCGCCGCCCAGCGATCACGGCGAAGGTGCAGGGGTATCCGGACCGATCCCCTCCAGCGGTCCGGATACCCGGGGAGCCATCGAGCGACGGTGGTCGCGCCAAGAACGCATGGTGCGGTGGGCGAGTGTGCTCGGCATCATCGGGATCTGGTGGCTCGCCACCTCCTCGGGTGTCGTCGAGACCCGATACCTGCCATCGCCGGCCGACCTGGTGCGACACACCTGGCTGCTGTTCACCGATGGCTACCGGGGAACGTCACTCGCAATCCATCTCGTTGCCAGCATGCGCCGGACCGCGATTGGTTTCGGCCTTGCCGTCGCCCTTGGAATCCCGATCGGGCTCGCAATGGGCCGTTATCGAATCCTGGCAGCGATGTTCGGACCCGTGTTGGCGTTCCTGCGGCCGATTCCACCGATCGCGTTCATCCCCCTGGCAGTCCTCTACCTGGGCTTGGGCGAGTCCGCCAAGATCGTCCTGATCTTCCTGGCAGCCTTCATGTTTGTCGTGCTCAATGCCGAGGCAGGGGTGCGGTCGGTGCCTGCGATTCTCATTCGGGCTGGCGAGACCCTCGGCTACTCGCCACGACGCCTGTTCACGCACATCATTCTGCCGGGCTCGCTTCCGAGCGTGATGTCGGGTGTCCGTGTCGCTGCAGCGGTGTCGTGGGCGTTGGTGGTCGCAGCTGAGTTGGTGGCCGGGCAGAAGGGCTTGGGCTACATGGTCGCATCGGCCGGGAACTTTTTCGACATCCGAAGTGTGTTCGTCGGGATCCTGTTCATTGGAGTGATTGGGTATCTGCTCGATGCCGGAGCGAGGACTCTCGAACGGCGCCTGTTGCATTGGCAGGGGAGGTAGCAGGTGTCCGTTTCGGCAATTCGCATGGTCGATGTATCGAGACGTTTCGAAGCGATCACAGCCGTGGAGGGCTGTAGCCTCGACATCGCCAAGTCAGAGGTCGTCTGCCTGGTAGGGCCGAGCGGTTGCGGCAAGACAACGGTGCTCAACATGCTGGCTGGTTTCGATTTCCCGACAAGCGGGAGCATCGTGCTCGGGAACCGACCAGTTGTCGGGCCGGGCCCGGACCGTACCGTGGCGTTCCAGCAGGATGCGCTCTTTCCGTGGTTGACCGTTCGCGGCAACGTGTCGGCCGGCCCGAAGGCTCAGAGGCACCACGGCTATGAGGAGCGAGCAATGACGCTTCTCGAACAAGTGCACCTGAGTGAGTTCGCTGATCACTATCCATACCAGCTCTCGGGTGGCATGCGTCAAAGAGCGGCAATCGCGCGCGCACTGGTGGTCCAACCGCAGGTGTTGCTGATGGACGAGCCGTTCGGAGCGCTGGACGCCCAGACACGAATGGAGATGCAGATCCTGCTCCAGGAGATCTGGGCGAGCCACAAGCCAACGATTGTCTTCATCACCCACGACATCGAAGAGGCCCTCATCCTGGGCGACCGGGTGGAAGTAATGTCGGCGCGCCCGGGTCGTATCGTGGAATCGATCAGGGTTCCGTTCGATAGGCCACGAACTCCCGAACTCGCGCTCACGCAGGAGTTCAACGACCTACGTTCGAGGATCATGCACTTGCTCCAGCGACAGGGCGGAGAACATGGCAGTAGTTGATTCTGCGTCGAGGTTGGGTGGAGCAGTCCCGTCATACGATGACCTCCCAGTCTCGGAACATGGTGGCCGTCATGCTTGGAACGTCCCTGTGTGTAGGGAGAAGGGAACCCTGGGCTTCATCACCAGCGAGGCCACGAGACGGGCCGCAGGCCTCGTCACAGCCGGTGAGGTGTTCTCGCTGAACGCACCCTTGGACTGCATCGATCCGCCCCTGTTCGGTCGAGATGCCGTGAAGCACGCATTTGAGATCAAGCATGATGGCCTGATGCTCGACGATCGGCTCGATGCCTTCTGCCCCCAGATCAGTTCTCAGTGGGATGCGCTGAACCACGTAGGCGTCGTGCCCGGCCAGTTCTTCGGTGGTGCGAGCATCGACGACCAGATCAGTGGAGGGGCCAACGGAATCGATGTGTGGGCACGTGAAGGCATAGCGGGTAGGGGAGTACTCGTCGATCTGGTTCCTCACGTCGGCGCACTACCTGATGGGTACGACCCTTCTGACAGCCCCCCAACCGTGTCCGTCGCGATGCTGGAGTCCGCACTGGAGGCCCAGGGGGTGGCGCTTGAGTTCGGTGACATCCTGCTCCTGCACACTGGCTTCTTGGAGTGGTATCGACGACAGGAACGGTCGGTGCGTGAGCAGATGCGGGCCGCAGGACCCCAGGTCCAAGCCGTTGGAGTGGAGCATTCGGAGAGCGTGGCCCGGTTCCTCTGGGACGCGGGTGTAGCCGCGGTGGCGACGGACTCGATCGGATTCGAGACGTGGCCACCGGACAGGACTGATCGGGATCAGCCGTTCGGTTTCCTCCACCGAGCGTTGATCGGGCAACTCGGGTACGCCATTGGCGAGCTGTGGGATCTCGATCGCCTTGTCCGTTACTGCCGAGACAAGTCACGATGGGAGTTACTTGTCGTCAGTGCCCCGCTTCATCTGCGTGGCGGCGTCGGCTCGCCCTCCAATGCGTTGGGACTTCTGTGATACGGCAGGGACCCGCGTCGAGTGGTTCGAGCCCCCATGACTTGGTCACAGACGGAGCACCCGGACGTCTTGTCCGAACATCCACAGCCCGCTGGGGGAGCGTGGGTGGACGCAGGGTCTTCGGACGCTGGTGGACGCGAGTGTGCTCAGCGGCTAGCCCGAACCCCCTCGGACTCCCGGCTTCTGCGTCGCCCAGAGTGCAACCAGGTGCTGCATCTCGATCGAGTGCACCGCCGCTCCCCGGTCATGCGACGAATCAGGTGCAGAGGCGTTGTCGTTGGAGCGACGGTCCGGGCGGGAGGTCGGCGACGCCCCTGGGCATTCCCCAGGACGACAACACGACAGTTGCCCTCGACTCGATCGACCAACGGCCAAGGAGCACCATCGTGACCCGAAGGACCATCCCCCACCTGCGGAGCATCCCACCGTCGCGTGTCCGTTCCTCGCCGGGCGTCATCGCCGGCAACCTTGTCTTTGTCTCTGGGCAGGAAGGCAATGATTCCACGAACGGCCCTCCGCCGGACGTGGCTGCTCAGACACGAATCGCAATGGAGAGGATCAGCAGGATCGCGAGCGACCTCGAGTGGGGCTTTGCCGACGTCCTCAAGACGACGAGCTTCTTGTGCGACATCGGTGACTTCCCTGTCGTGGACGAGGTCTGCTCCGAGTTCTTCGGCGAGGGTCTTCCGGCTCGGTCGACAGTTGGTGTCTCAGCGCTGCCCAGGCCGGAGCTGCAGGGTGAGGTAGAGGCGATTGCAATCCGTTAGGTGTGATCCTCGCGAGGGGCTTGTGAAGGTCGTCCGCATGTCCGTTCGTCCAGAGCACGCAGCTGACTTCGTCGCGGCCACGGAGGCGAACGTCGCTGCGTCGCGGCTCGAGTCCGGAGTCGAGTTGTTCGAACTCGTGGAAGACCCGGGTCATCCGGTCCGCTTCGTGTTGGTGGAGGTGTTCAGGTCCGCTGATGCTGCTGAGGAACACAAGAGGACAAGGCACTTCTTGACGTGGCGTGAAGCGGCCGAACCCATGATGACCGAGCCATGGCGAGTCGTGACATACCTCAGGGTGGCCCCTTCCGATCGAGCCGTCTCGGGGGCGACGCAGCGTTACCGGCTCATTCTCGCCGGGTTCCGATGGCTCCGATCGGCTGCGAACCGATCCGGGGCCGACGCGGCGACGGGAGGCGCGTGATCATGACGAATCGATTCCGCATCTGGCAGGAGGTCGTACCGCCAGTTCCTACGTTCCTCGATCGCACCGGGGGACTCGCGCAGGCACCGATGCAACATCGGATCGAGAGCCTCTACGACGCTGGCGTCGATGGAGTGCTGGTCCTCGGGAGCGCGGGTGAGGGTCCCGCCGTGGAAGAAGGAGTCCGCGACAGGGCAGTTGCGGTGGCTGTGGGCGCCATGCAGCAGCGACTCGTCGTCGTTGGCTGTGGTGCGCAGACGACCGAGAGCACCGTGCGTCAACTGTCAAAGGCGATGGATTCTGGTGCCGGTGCCGGTCTTGTGCTGCCTCCCTTCTACTACGGGCTCTCGCAGGATCAGTTGATGCGATTCTTCGTCGATGTGGCCGATCGGTCGCCCTTGCCCATCCTCCTTTATCACATCCCGGGGTCGACGGGCAACCCGTTCGCGGTGGAGACGGTTGAACGGCTCGCTCAGCATCCCAACGTGGCTGGCATCAAGGACAGCCAGGGCGATTTCGTGCGGTTTCTCGAGTTGCATCGACGCGTGGGGTCAGACGAGTTCGCGATCTTCCAGGGAGTGGCCGGTCTGGTGGGACCTTCCCTGATGCATGGGTTCGGACAAGCGATGTGCACGGTGACCGCGCTGGCCCCGGGGATCGAGCGTCGCATGCGACAAGCCCTGTCAGCGGGAGACCTGGCGACAGCCGGGGACCTTTCGAGGCGCATCGCTGCCGTTGCTGAGCTGTTTCGATCCGGCCCCTATCCATTGCCCGTGAACATGAAGCTTGTCAGTGAGATGCTGGGGATCGGGACATCCTATCCCCATGACCCTGCGGTCATCTGTGATGAGGGTCATCGCGATCGCCTGAGGAAGGGTGTCGCGGAGCTTGGGTTGACCGAGAGGGACATGAACTGATCGGGCAGCGCCCTTGCGTTCTCCGTGGAGGAGTGAACACCTTGGGGCCCCAGCGTCGGAGTGTTCGAGTCCACTCGGCACGGGGCTCGCGGAGGATGGCCCCCACTCCCGTACCGATGTCCGCTCAAGGTTCAAGGCACGTGATGGACAGGCGCGCGGTGGGAGGCGGTACCTGACCTGGCCACCAGTAGTACCTCAATGCCGGCCATGCCACGGAACTACTCGCCGAGCCGCCGCGAGCCGAAGGCGAACCACTGGCCGACCCATGATGCCCAATGGTCAACCCCGGACGTGAGTCAGGGCATCGTCGGGCACCAACGGTGCTGCGCCTCGCCCGAGTGGGGCCGGGGGGGCCATGCTCGGAAGTTGGCTGGCACATGCCCATTCATGCCTCCCCAAGTCCGACGGACGACTGCCCACCGGATCGAAACTGGCGGACTATCTCTGCAAGTCCAGCAGGCTCGAACCCGATCTGCCCAGTGAAACGGGTCAGGGCAACCAGGCCTCCATCGATCGCGGGTTGGGAGCCGATACTCGCGGCGTTCTCGGCGCGCAAGCCTCCGCCGTACACGACGGTGAGCGGCGCGTCGAGTCTGTTGGCAAAGAGGGCCTTCATCTGCACCGCTAGCTCTCCGATCTCCGCCCCCGTCGGAGTAGTCTTTCCCGGCCCAATCGCCCACACCGGCTCGTAGCTCACGACGATGTTGCCTTCGTCCACCGAGCGTCGGTTCGCCCCGATACCGATCTCGATCTGGCGCTCCACCACCGATGCTGCCTCATGGCGTTGGGTCGCGTTCTCACCGACGCAGAGGAGAACCTTCAGCCCGGCTGCCAGGGCTGCCGACACCTCGGCACCAATGAGGCGATCCACGGCGGCGTGCGCCGAGGCGTCTGCCGAGGCCTCATGCTGGAATGCCTCGATCACCCCTAGCTTGTCTCGTCGTTCTTCGGAGTGACCTATCAGTGCCCAGGTACACCCGAGATTGGCCGCTGCCGTTGCCGGCAAATGTGACGTGAACGCGCCGAAGTTCGTGCCTGGTGAGATGTCGTCTCGATAGACACTCTGGCACCCGATCGAGATGGCCGCCCGCAGGTGTTCGTCTGCGTTTGCGAGGGCGGCTCTTGCCGGCAGGATGAGTGCCTCCGGAACGAAGAAGGTCACTGCAAGATCGGGACTGGATCCAAGACCGAGGTCCACTGTCTCTGCAACGACTTCGGTGATCCACTCGGCCGGATCAGTACTCGGACACACCCCTCCGAGACTCCTGGGCACGTCGAAGCGTTTGAGGTTGATGAAGATCTGAGTCCGTCTCATTCCATGCTCCTGTGTCCGTGCCTGGCCCCGCACGCACCTCACCGCGTCGCGGGGCCTGTCGCGACTACTCCCCGGGGGAGGGAGGACCTGAGGATCCGATCCATGCCCCATGCAACACATCGTCGCTACTGTTTGCGTGAGGGGTCCCTGAGGGAGTACTGTAGGTTACATGGTACATGTTCGTTGCCTACAAGGGGGGCCGAAGGTCGGATCCGTGCGCGGTATCCGGGGTGTAGGTGTACAGGGACACCGGGTGCGCAAGTGAAGTCGATAGTCCTGCCGCGGGGTACCGAATCGACGATCGTCGGACTCCCCGACAACACCTTCGTCTACACGATTGCCGACTCCGAGACGGAGCCAGCGCCGATCGACAACGTCGCTGGGACAGCGGCGGCACTGGACTCTCCGCTGGCCATGGAACCCATTGGCGAGTTGGTGTCACCAGGGTCCAAGGTTGCGCTGGTGTTCCCCGACAGGGTGAAGGGGGGATCTCATCGAGCCGCACATCGAAACGTTGCCCTTGTACAGATCCTCGAACGCCTCTGGCGTGCCGGAGTCAAGACCGATGACATCTCTCCGATCTGTGCCGTGGGACTGCATCGGAAGAACGATCTGACTCAGTTAGCGGAGATCTTGCCGCCGCTCATGTTGGAGACCTTTGGCGATCGGATTACCAATCACGACGCCGAGGATCCTGATGGGATCGTCCATGTTGGGACAACGGGCTACGGCGATCGTGTCGACTTCAATCTGACGTGCGCCGAGGCCGATCTGGTGATCGTTCTCGGTCATGTTCAGGGGAACCCGTATGGAGGGTTCAGCGGAGGCCACAAGACGTTCACCACTGGCCTGACGACTTGGCGATCGATTGCGGGGCATCACGTGCCCGCCACGATGCACCGCGACGACTTCGTGCCGATTTCCACCGATAGTCACTTCCGGCGCCAGCTGCGAGGCATCGGTCAGATGATCAACGCAGGTCTCAGGCGACCGATCTTCGCGTGTGATGCTGTGATTGGTAAGGAATCCCGGGTCCTCGGCGTGTGGGCTGGCGATGTAGACGCTGTCGAAGAGGCCGCATGGCCGCTCGCACGACAGCGTACGAACGTAGTGCTCGAGATGGAGCCAGCCGACATCCTCGTTTTCGGACTCCCCCGGGACTTCCATTACGGCCCAGGCATGGGCACCAATCCCATCCTCATGGCGCAGGCCGTCGCTGCGGTGATCTCCCGTGCTGCTGGTGCATTCAGGCGGGGCGGAGTTGCGATAGTCAGCGCGTTGTGCGACGGGTGGTTCAACGATGAGTGGTTCCCTTCCTATCGGGCCACCTTTGATCGCTGGCTGCAGCATGGTTCGATCGAGTCGCTGCTCCAGGATGTTGATGAGTTCGCCACGAACGAGGAATGGGTGCAGGCTTATCGCCACGGGGGCGCCTATCACCCGTTCCATGCATTCTCGATGCTGTCAATGGCGGCCATCAGCCACCGGCACGCCAGCAGGGTCATCATGGTCGGTCCTGAACGACCGGACATCGCAGAGGCGGTTGGATTCGAGGTCGCCGGAACGTTCGATCAAGCCCTGCGGATGGCTCGGTCGGAGGTTGGGATGACACCCGGGATCCTCGCCCTGCCTGACTTCCTCGCGGGGGTACCTCCGCATCTCTTCACTTCGTGACAGGTCGAACTCAACGTCTGATGGAAGGAGCGACGTGCGTCAACAACGACTCAGCACCCCGGTGATTTGGCAGATTCCGGGTAGCGGCTCAGGAGCCGCCGGTGTTGCACTATCGGTCCTGCCGAGCCGGGCAGCGTGGGTGGTTGCAACGGTCATCACTGCTTCAGTGTTCGCGCCGTGGTTTGTGCACCTTGTGCCCGTCGCCGGCGCACCCCTCGGAGCAACACTGCTGCCCATGTTCTACGCTCCGCTCCTTGCCGCTCTCGTGATGAGACTCCCCTTGGCCGTCTTGTTCGCTGCCGTCACTCCGATCGTGAGCCGGCTCCTCACGGGACTTCCCCCTAACGGTGTCCTGGCGAACCTCATCCTCGAGGTTGCCGTCTTCGTCACCGGAGTCCGCGTGTTGCGTCGGTTCCATTGGGGGGTGGTAGCGCCGGTCGCCTACGTCTTCGCCCTGGCTGTGACCTCGGTGGTCAGTCGCCTGGGTTCCAACCTTGTTCTCATTGACTTCCTCGACACCATCCGGGTCGGGTGGCCAGGTGTCGCGATCATCGGCCTCATGGGCTACGTCGCTCATCGGACGATGCGGTGAAGACCCAACAGCATCCTGTCGTGACGATCGAGGAGATCACAGTTCGGGTCAACGACCTGGAACTTCCAGACGTCGAGGGGGTGGTGGCGATTGAGCGGGGGGGACTCACCGCGGGAGCAATCGTTGCGGCCCGTCTCGATTGTCCTCTCAGTAGGCTGCGGATCGAGTACCGGGACGACTCGAACGCCCCTAGACACCCAAGCCCGCGGTTGGTGGGTACGCCCGAACTCGCTGCTCCGCCTGGGGCGAGGGTGCTCGTGGTCGATGATGTGAGCGTGAGCGGCGTCACGCTCACAAAGGCTGCAGAGGCACTCGGGGGTTACTCGGTGACTACCCTGGTGCTCAAGGGGAAGGCCGATGTGGTTGTGTTCCCTGATCTGGCAGGGTGTGTCACGTGGCCGTGGTCACCGGTCTCATGAAGCGCCGCGGATCCCACGAACGCGTGTCGGGGTGCCTGCTTCTGACTGCCTGCACGAGGCAAGCGATCGAGATGCCACCAGGACTCGGCGATAGGAGGACAGTCGTCATGGGTTCCGACCCCCCTCCACGTGACAGAATCGGTGACTGGGCCTACGAGAGCATCCGCGATGCCATCCACAACGGGGACCTTCGATCTTGAGCCCGTCTCAGCGTCCCTGGGCCAGCACGAGAACTCGAGATGAGCAGAGGTCCAGTCCGGGAGTCGATCCTGAGGCTCATCTCGGAAGGGTTGGCCGAGGGGTTTGTGGCAACTCTCGGTCGAGCCAGTGATGGCAGTCAGAGGAGTCTCGTTCCAGATCAGCGCTGGCGACACGCTCGGGCTGGTTGGCAAGTCTGGGTGTGGGAAGTCCACCGTTGCGCTCTCAATCCTCAGACTGGTCGAACCTGCGTCGGGATCCGTTCACTCCGACGGAATGGATGTAGCGAGTCTTGGAAGAGGCGACCTGCGTCGGCTCCGTAAGAGGATCCAGATGGCGCTCCGGGACCCTCTCTCCTCCTTGAGCCCCCATCGAACGGTTCGAGCGAGCATCAGAGAGCCCCTCGAAATCCACTCCACTGGGACCCCCAAAGAGCGCGAGGATCTGGTTGATGGCCTCCTAGAGAGGGTCGGCCTGGATCGGACGATCGCCGACAGGTATCCGAGCCAGCTGTCGGGTGGGCAGAACCAACGTGTGTCTACCGATGGAGGAACTGTGGCTTGCCGCCTCGTTGACAATGTCACTGGGGAGGTGGCGTTCTGATGGCTGCCTACTCGCAAACGGGGGTTTCGGCCGCGACGATTGTCGACGTCCGGGCAACAGTGGTGGGTGTGACCATCGATCAGCCCGTCAGGCTGTCGTTCGGTCTTCTCGAGAGGCGACGGTCTGTCTTGGTGGAGATTGAGACTGCCGACGGCTCCGTTGGCTTCGGAGAGAGTTGGGTCAACTGGCCGCCATGGGCTCATTGCGATAGGTCCTCGGCGTTCCAAGAAGTGATCCGTCCCGCGATGATTGGTCAGGACGCCCGAGAAGTAGAGGAGTTGGTGCGGAGGCTCCATCTGGCTCTCGATCCCATGGGAGAGCAGGCGGGAGCCATGGGTCCCGTACATCAAGCAGTAAGTGGTGTTGACCTGGCGCTTTGGGATCTCCGATGCAAGAGGTCCGACAAGTCACTGTCGAGATTCCTGGATGGCGAAGTCGACTCGGTGTCCGTCTACGCAAGCAGCTTGAGTGCTGGCCCCGAACTGCCCGCAGCGTGTAAGCAACTGCTTGGGGCCGGGTTCTCCCAAGCCAAGTTGAGGGTGGGTTTCAACATGGAACATGACAGGCGGCTGATTGAGGAGGTTCGACAGCTCCTGGGCAGCGACTTCAGCCTCATTGCGGATGCGAATCGTGCATGGACTCCAGTCGAGGCGAGGGAGATGGCCCCGGTTCTCCTCGAGAACGAGATCACTCTGATCGAAGAGCCGCTGAGACGTTCGAGGCTTGAAGACCTCGAGCGACTTCACGACGAGACGGGCCTGCTCGTGGCTGCAGGAGAGAACCTGTACTCGATGAGTGACTTCGAGTCCCTGATCGAGTCGCGTGCAATCGGTGCGGTCCAGCCAGATGTCACAAAGAATGGGGGCCTCTCCTTGCTCCTAGAAGTCACGGAGGCGGCAACGAACTCGAACGTAGCGGTGATGCCCCACTGCTACGGCGGTCCGCTTGGGTTCTTTGCCAGCTGTCAGGCCATGGCCAGCACCCCGGATGGCGTGAGGCGAGCTGTCGAAATGCCCTTCGGGACTGCGGCCCCTCTCTGGGACATGTTTGGCGGTGCGCCCGTCATTAGCGAAGGCCAGGCCCTCCTGCCATCCGGCCCCGGCTTTGGGGTAGAGCCCGACTGGTCCTGGGTGGAGCAGCACACGGAATCCTGAGACCGGCCTGATCTCAGGCGGGTTCAGGCCGGCGGGCGTTCCAAGAGGGTCCGCCTCAGGCGATCGACGTGAGCTGACGCCGTTGCCTCAGCGACATCGGCTTCCCCGGATACGATCGCCTTCATCACTTCCTCGTGCTCTCTCAGTGCGGACTCCCTGGAGCCGGGGACGTAGAGCGTGGTCCGCATCCCAAGGCGAACAAGACCCTGAAGGCGAAGGAGAGCATCCGAGAGCCATGTGTTGCCAGACATGTCATAGACGAGACGATGAAACGTCATGTCTGCCTCTGTGACGTCGCGCTCATCACCTTGGGCTATCGCTGATCGATGGTCCTCCATGACCTTCTCCAGGGCTTTCTTGGAGGTCGGGGTTGCACGCTGAGAAGCAAGGCGAGCGGCCAAGCCCTCGAGCACACCTCTGACGAGATAGAGGTCCGAGAGCTGGTTTGCCGTGATGTTCGCGACGAGTGCCCCACGGTGGGGAATCTCCTCCGCCAAGCCTTCAGAGATGAGCCTGAGTATCGATTCGCGGGCAGGACTTCTGCTGATATCCAGTCGCCGAGCGAGGTCGGGGACACTCAGTCGGCTTCCTGGTGCAAGGTCGCCATCAAGAATGGCGTCCCGAATCCGGGAGTACGCCCAGTCACCGATTCGGTCTCTGGATGGAGGTGTCTCAAGAATGCCAAGGTGATCAATCGTCCGTTTCATGCGACACAGCGTAGGTGAAGCCGGGCCCTCACTCATGGGCGCAGTGCGCCCGCCGAAGGGGGCTG
>CAZSOF010000048.1:0-3794 GCA_964607685.1 uncultured Acidimicrobiaceae bacterium
TCTCACACCATCTCCATCGGCAGGCACGGTATCGGCACCGGGATCGGCGTTTCCAATCGGCAGCGCCACCATTTAGCCTGTCTCGTTCATCCCAGTGTGGGCCGATCCGTCCCGGAGGGGAACATGGAACAACACCCGACAGCCGCCTCGAATGCACCGTTCGGGACGATCTTCGCCGATGTGATGGGCTCATCCACGTACCGGGATGCTCGTTGGTCAACTCCGACGATTCACGATTTGGAGGCGTTGAGCCTCCACCCCGGATCACACGTGCTCCACTATGCGTCCTCCTGCTTCGAGGGCCTGAAGGCTCATCGGGGCGCGGCGGGGAAGGTCAACGTCTTTCGTCTCGACGACCACGTGCGACGAATGTGTCGCTCGGCCGAGGCGCTGAGCCTCCCCGTCCCCGACCCGCAGGCCCTGAGGAACCTGATCCTGGATGTGGTGACAGCCAATCTCGATCAGGTGCCGGAGCCTCCAGGGTCCCTGTACATCCGTCCCGTGTTGGTGGGAACCATGGCCAACATCGGAGCTGTTGGCGTCCCCCCCGATGCCGCCCTTCTCTATGTGATCTGTAGCCCGGTCAGCGACTACTTCGCAGGAGGGCTCAGACCGTTGCGCATCGCGCTCGAGACCGAGCTGCCCCGCTCCACACCCCAGTTTGGCGGGATCAAGGCGGGCGCCAACTACGCGATGGCCCTCGGGGTGATCATTCGCGCCAAGGCACAGCTTGGTGTCGATCAGGTGTTGTTCGCCCCGGGTGGTGAGGTTCATGAGACCGGGGCCTCGAACTTCCTCCTCATCTCCGGTGAGCAGATCGTCACCCCGCGTCTCACCGGCGAGTTCCTCGAGGGCGTGACACGCGACTCGGTTCTCAGGCTCGCTGAGGACCTCGGGTATGACGTCAAGGAGCGCGGGGTGACAGTGGACGACGTGATCGATTGGTCTCAGGTCGACGGGGCTGAAGCGGCACTGTCGGGTACCGCGGCCGTCCTGGCGCCGGTGGGCACACTGGTCCACAAAGGTGAGGACATCCTGGTTGGTGATGGCGAGGTGGGAATGCATACCAAACGGCTGCGCTCCGCCTTGACCGATATCCAGATCTCCCGATCACCCGATCCCCATGGCTGGCTCACACCAGTTGCCTGAGTGACCATGTCCGACGCGTGGGTGACCCACAAATTCGGGGGTACCAGCCTGGCCGACGCCGACGCCTACCGGGCAGTGGCGTCGATCATCGACATCCCCTCCCATGCCAGGCAGGCGGTGGTGGTCTCGGCGATGGCCGGGGTGACCGACGCCTTGATCGATCTGGTCACACGAGCCGGCGGACGCGATTCATCATTCTCCGAGCGCGCTGCTCATCTCCGCGAGCAACAGATCGCGGCAGCGGCCGAGCTGATGGGTGACCGTGCCTCCGATCTGATTGCCTACATCGAAAAGGACTTCACCGACATCGAAGATGTGCTTCGGGCGTCTTCCGTCATGGGAACGGCGTCGGAGACGGCGATCGGAACCGTGGCCAGCTTCGGCGAAGTGTGGTCGGCTCGTTTGCTGGCCGCACACCTGGGGACGCTTCGTGGCGACGTGGCGTGGCTCGATGCACGACAGATCCTGGTGGTGACACCTTCAGAGCTGATGCCGGTCGTCGACTGGGACGAGACGCGAAACCGTCTCCATCGGTGGCTGCGTGAGAACGACGCACGGATCGTGGTGATCACCGGGTTCATCGCTTCCGATCCAACCGGCGCCCCCACGACACTGGGCCGCAACGGGAGCGACTACACGGCGTCCATCTTCGGATCTTTGCTCAATACCACCGAGATCATCATCTGGACCGATGTCGACGGTGTGATGAGCGCCGACCCCAGACTCGTCCCCCAGACCCGGACTCTCACAGACCTCTCTTACAACGAGGCCATGGAACTCGCCTACTTCGGGGCCAGGGTGATTCACCCGGCGACTATGGCGCCCGCCACTGCAGACGGGATCCCAATCGTCATTCGCAACACGTTCAACCCCTCCCAGCCCGGGACCCGGATCCAACCCGTCTCCAGCACCGACAATCCAGTGAAAGGGTTTGCCTCGATCAGCGACATGGCGCTCCTCAACCTGGAGGGCACAGCGATGATCGGAGTCCCGGGTATCTCGGAGCGTCTCTTCGGCGCCCTGCGCCAGGCCGGGGTGTCGGTGGTGTTGATCTCGCAGGGGAGCTCGGAGCATTCCATCTGCTTCGCCGTCCCCGCGTCACACGCCGATCGCGCCCGGAACGCGGTGGAGCGCGCCTTTGCCGCAGAGAGGCATTACGGCCAGATCCAGCAGTTGGAGGTGACACCGGGTTGCACCATCCTGGCCGCGGTCGGGGACTCCATGTCGGGGACTCCGGGGATTGCGGCACGGTTTTTCGGTGCCCTGGCACGGGCCGGTGTCAACGTCCGGGCCATTGCCCAGGGCTCCTCGGAGCGCAACATATCGGCCGTGATCGACAGTGGAGACGCCGCACGTGCCCTGCGGGCGGCGCATTCGGGTTTCTACCTGTCGCGTCAGACCCTCTCCATCGGGCTGGTCGGACCGGGGCACGTGGGTGGCACCCTGCTCGACCAGATCGCGGCACGCCGTGACTGGCTGTTGGAGGAGTTCGGCATCGATCTGCGGGTGCGTGCCATTGCCGCATCGTCGTCGATGGTGCTGGACGAGCATCAGATCGATCTGGCCACGTGGCGCACTGCGTTGAGCGCAAACGACGCCAGGACGGCAGCCACCGATCTCGATCAACTCGCCGCCTATGTGCACACCGACACCGTGCCTCACGCCGCAATCATCGACTGCACTGCCAGTGCCGACGTAGCCTCCAGATATGGCGATTGGCTGGCGGCCGGGATTCACGTGGTCACTCCGAACAAGAAGGCCAACAGTGAGTCGATCGAGTACTACCGGGAGTTACGCAAGGCCGCCCGCCGAGCCGACGCCCACTACTTCTACGAGACAACGGTGGGAGCCGCTCTGCCCATCATCCAGACGCTGCGCGATCTGGTGCAGACCGGGGACGAGATCCATCGGATCGAGGGCATCTTCTCCGGGACGCTCTCGTATCTGTTCAACAGCTTCGACGGGTCGACTCCCTTTTCCGAGATCGTGGCCGCCGCCCGGGAGAAGGGCTACACCGAGCCCGACCCCCGCGAGGACCTCTCGGGCATGGATGTGGCCCGCAAGGTGGTGATCCTGGCCCGTGAGATGGGTCTCGACATCAGCCTCGGCGACATGGAGATCGAGAGCCTGATCCCCTCCGGTCTCGAGTCGGGATCGGTCGAGGAATTCCTGGAGCTGTTGAAGGACCACGACGACGACATGGCTCGGCTGGTCACCGAGACCCGCTCTCGGGGAGAGGTCCTGCGATTCGTGGGCCTCATCGACCCCGGCGTGGGCTGCCGCATCTCACTGCGGACCTACGCCGGCGACCACCCCTTCGCACGCATCCGGCTGACTGACAACATCGTCACCTTCCACACCGGCCGTTATCGAGAGAACCCGCTGGTGGTCCAGGGCCCGGGGGCCGGGCCCGAGGTCACCGCCGGCGGCGTCTTCGCCGACATCCTCCGACTCGCCAACTACCTCGGAGCCACCATCTGAGGCCTCTCAATCCGTTCTGTGAGTAGAAATGTGAGCCATACCGCGATTTCTACTCACAGAAAGGTCACAGAACGCTCAGGGGCGGAGACTGTCGAGCAGTTGACCCGGGCTCTCCCCGCGATCGATGGCGTCGATGAGGGCGCTCCCCACCACCACCCCATCGA
>CAZSOF010000048.1:3894-12719 GCA_964607685.1 uncultured Acidimicrobiaceae bacterium
CTCTCCCCGCGATCGATGGCGTCGATGAGGGCGCTCCCCACCACCACCCCATCGATGTGGGGAGCCAGGGCCTCGACTTGGTCCCGGCGGCGCACCCCGAACCCGGCCAATATCGGGCGGTCGGTGGCGCCCCGGATCCGGTCCAAGTAGGAGACCAGCTCCGGTGGGACGGCGAGGTCCCCGCCCGTGATCCCGGTGGTGGTCACCGCATAGACGAACCCGCGGGCGGTGGCTCCGATCCGCCGCAGCCGCTCATCCGGGGTCGCCGGGGTCACCAGGCGGATCAGGGCGATCCCCTCTTCCCCCAGACTCATCTCGAGGTCGGGGCTCTCCTCCAACGGCAGGTCGGGGACGATCACCCCCGAGGTCTCAGTCTCCGCCAGCTCCGGTGCCAGCCGTTCGAGCCCAAAGGCGAGAAACGGGTTGTAGTAACCCATCAGCAGGTGGGGTGCGGTCAGCCGGGGAGCCAGTTGCCGCAGCTTATCGAGAGTGGATGCCAGGCTGACTCCGTTGACCAGAGCCTCATGACTGGCGTGTTGAATCGTCTGGCCATCGGCCATCGGATCGCTGAATGGGATGCCGACCTCCACCAGATCGGCGGCGTCGGCGACTTCCAGTAGCAACTCACCGAAACGGGCCGTGGTCGGGTATCCCGCCATGAGATAGGCGCACAACGCCGGTCCCGGGGCATCCCGGATGGCGCTCTCGATCACACTCCCCCGGTCCAGGTCAAGCATGACCACCTCCGGCGATCAGAGCCAGGTCCTTGTCACCCCGCCCCGAGAGCCCGATCAGGATCCGGGATCCCTGGTTTTGCGCGGCCCAGCGTTTGGCTCCGGCGAAGGCATGAGCCGACTCCAACGCCGGGAGGATCCCCTCGGCGGTGGAGCACTCATGCAGTGCGTCGAGAGCCTCGTCATCACTGGCAATAACATAACTGGCACGACCGATGTCTCGCAGCAGGGCATGCTCGGGACCCACACCCGGGTAGTCGAGCCCGGGGGCGATGGAATGGGTGTCGTGGACTTGACCGTGATCATCCTGCAGCAACGGCCCGAAGGACCCGTGGAGCACACCCGGGGACCCGGCGGCCAGCGTCGCCGAGTGCGAGGCCCCGTCACCGCCGGCCTCCACTCCGAGCAGACCCACACCGGGGTCGCCCACGAAGGCATGAAAGAGCCCGATCGCATTCGACCCTCCCCCGACGCAGGCCACGGCGACGTCGGGGAGACCTCCGGCCTCATCCAACATCTGCTCTCTGGCTTCCCTCCCGATCACGGCCTGGAACTCCCGAACCATCCACGGATAGGGGTGCGGACCCACGACCGAGCCCAACAGGTAGTACGTGCCCCCGGGGTCGGAGACCCAATCCCGGAGGGCCTCGTTGATCGCCGCCCGCAGCGTCTTGTCGGCGGTGTCCACCTCGATCACCTCGGCACCGAGGAGACGCATGCGCTCGACGTTTGGCTTCTGTCGCACCACGTCGATGGCACCCATGTAGACCCGGCAGGGAAGCCCGACTCTCGCCGCCGCGGCAGCGGCGGCGACGCCGTGCTGTCCTGCGCCGGTCTCGGCGACGATTCGCCCGACGCCCAGACGTTTGGCCAACAATGCCTGGCCCAGCGCGTTGTTGATCTTGTGGGCCCCGGTGTGGCACAGGTCCTCTCGTTTCAGCCAGACCTCGGCTCCCCAGGACCTGCCCAATGCGTGACATCGGGTCAGGGGTGTGGGGCGACCGATGAAATCCCGCTGCTCGGCCGCGAGCCCCTGTCTGAACTCCTCGTCGGCGAGGAGCTCGACGGCGGCATCCTCCAGACGTTCCAGGGCAGGCATCAGAGTCTCCGGCACGAAGCGGCCCCCATAAGGGCCGAAGCGGCCATTCGGCGGCGGAGACCCGTCGGTGAGATATCTGGGAAGGGTGTCGGTGGTGGTGGTCACACCACACCTCCTTTGGTGTCTGGAGCTGAAGATGGGGTCACGGACCGCGAGCCCGGAGAGAGGGCGCTCTCGGCACCTCTGGCCGCCTCGACGAACTCGTGGATGAGAGCGGGGCTTTTGACTCCGGGGGAGGTCTCCACGCCGCTGCTCACATCGACTCCGTGAGGACGGACGAACCCGATGGCGTCGGCGACGTTGTCCGGGCCGAGGCCGCCGGCGAGGATCAAGCGATACTCCCGGGCCAGATCCCGGGCACGCTCCCAGTCGGCGCGCTCCCCGGTGCCACTGTGTCGCCCCTCGTAGAGGAACTCGGTCTGTGCCGGGGTGGAACCGCCGTCACGGCACACCGGGAGAAACCCGACCGATGGGGGGAGATCGAAGGGGCTGTCGTGATCGGCCTGAACGACGTCGACGTCGACTGCCGACAACACCATGTCCACCTGATCTTGATCTGGCTTGCGAAAGACCGCGATACGCGTCACCTGGCGAGGAAGCCCCGCGACGATATCCGCAGCACGTTCCGTGCTGACCTGTCGCACCGACTCGGCAAAGACCAGACCGATCGCGTCGGCCCTGGCTTCGTGAGCGGCCCGGGCCGCGATCTGATCGGTGACACCGCAGATCTTCACGAACAGACTCACGACGCCACCTCGGATACCGCCCGGCGCCCGGCGGCCGTCAGCTCGCTCACAGACCTGCCCGGGTCGGAAGAGGTCACGAGCGACGTCCCCACCAGAGCCAACTGATAGCCCATCGCCACCAGGGGGCCGACCTCGGTTGAGCTCCGAACTCCGCTCTCTGCCACCCGGACCCGTGTCTCGGGCAACAGCGCGGCCATTCGCTCGAGACGGGTGGGGTCGACCGAGAGGTCGGAGAGATCTCTGGCGTTGACCCCTATGAGCACGTCACGGTCGAAGACCGCAGATGCGACATCGAGATCGCCCTCATCGAACAGCTCCACCAGGCAGAACATCCCCAGCTCCAGTGTGAAGTCCACCATCCCGGCCAGACGGCCGGATCCCAGGAGACGAGCAATGAGGAGGACACCGGACGCACCCTGAGCACGGGACTCCAAAACCTGGACCGGGTCGAGGAGGAAGTCCTTTCTCATCACCGGCAAACCAACCGAGTCGGCCACCGCCGACAGATGGTCGATGGATCCGTCGAACCGCTCCGGGACCGTGAGCACCGAGACGGCCACCGCCCCTCCCTGCTCGTAGTCGTTCGCCAGTCTCACCACGCTGGAGAGGTCGTCGCCATCGGATGCAAGCCGCCCCAGCGCCGGGCTCGCCAGCTTGGTCTCGGCGATGACTCCGAAGCCCGTCGAATCGGCGTCCAGGCTCTTCGGTGCGGCAATCGAGTCGGCCATATGGCGATAATCCGCAGCGCGCGAACGCGCCAACCCCGCACGGCGCATCCCGGAGCGGGCCATCTCGGTCAGAAAGTCATCCGACACGAGCATCACTCTCCTTGGAGAAGTTGGCCAGGCTTTCCAACAGCGCCAGGGCGCGGCCATCGTCAATCGCCTTCTCGGCGGTCTCGATGCCCTCCACCGCATCCTCGATACGCCCGGTGACGCGAAGAGCGAGCGACGCCCCGAGCAGGAGTGCGTGACGGTGAGGTCCTGGCTCACCCTCGAACACTCCCCGCAGCCGTTCGGCGTTGTACTCGGCGTCCCAGCCCGCTAGATCCTCCGGCTCGCAGCGGGGTATCCCAAAGTCGAGCGGGTCTTCGACTGTCTCTGTCACCTCACCGTTGCCAACCTCGAGGAGGTGATAGCTCCCCACCGGGGTCGGCTCATCCCACCCGGGCGCTCCATGGACCACGAAAGTCCTCTCCATTGGCATTCCGGAAGCCGCGTGAGCGAGGAGCCGGGCGGCTTCGACGCTGTACGCGCCGATGACATGGAAGGGTGGAGTCGCCGGGTTGGCCAGGGGCCCGACCATGTTGAAGATGGTGCGGATGCCCAGGGCCTGACGCACCGGGACGACAGCCTTCATCGCCGGGTGGAAGTGGGGGGCGAAGAGGAAGGTGAAGCCGGTCTTCTCCAAACAAGCCGCCGACTCCACCTCGTCGAGAGGGATATCGAGCCCCAGCGCCGAGAGGACGTCGGCACTGCCGCTGATGCTGGACACCGACCGATTTCCGTGCTTGATGACCGGCACCCCACAGGCGGCCGTCAGCACGGCGGAGCCGGTCGAGATGTTGAAGCTCCCCGATCCGTCTCCACCGGTGCCAACGATGTCCACCGCATCGTTCACCTCGTCGATCGATGGACGTATGGCACGCTCCCGCAGGCCCATGGCGAAACCTCGCACCTCTGCCGCACTCTCGCCCTTCGCCCGCAAAGCGGACAGGATCGCACCGGCGAGGGCGGGATCGGTCGCCGGTTCCGTGAGGCTCTCGAGGACCGAGCGTGCCACGGCCTCCTCGAGGTCTTTGCCAGTGACGAGTGTCTCCAGGACCTCATTCATGACGCCACCGCCTCCCGGGCCGCCATCTCCACTCCGGCAGGAATCCCCAGGAAGTTCCTCATCAGCAGTTCCCCGTCAGGGGTGAGCACCGATTCGGGATGGAATTGAACACCCTCGATGGGGAGGGAGAAGTGGCGGATCCCCATGATCTCCCCATCGAGTGTGTGGGCGGTGACGATCAGTTCGGAGGGGAGATCGTCACCGCCAACCGCCAGCGAGTGATATCGACCGGCGCTGAAGGGTCGTCGCAGCCCGCGATAGATCGATTTTCCGTCGTGATACACGTCGGAGGACTTGCCGTGCATCAGATCGCGTGCCGACCCGATGAAACCTCCGAACACGGCGGCGATCGCCTGATGCCCGAGACACACGCCGAGGATCGGAACCCGACCCGCCATGGACTCGATGATCCCCATCGAGCCGCCCGCTGCCTCGGGCCGCCCGGGTCCGGGAGAAATCACCAGGTGACTGGGCTTCAGGGCCGCCGCCGTGGCAGGGTCGATCTCGTCATTGTGGCGTACGGTCACCCGTGCTCCCAGGCTGGAGAACCCCTGCACCAGGTTGTATGTGAACGAGTCGTAGTTGTCGATCATCAGGATGTGGGTGGTCATAGGCCCTCCTTGGCCAAATCGAGGGCGGCTCTGATGGCGGCTCCCTTGGAGAGGACCTCCTCATGTTCCCGGTGGGGTACCGAGTCGGCGACGATCCCGGCTCCGGCCTGGAAGCTGTAGGTGTCACCCTCGAACACGACGGTCCGGATCGTGATCGCCTGGTCCATCGACCCGTTCTGGTCGAAGTAGCCCACGGAGCCTGAATAGAGGTCGCGGGGGACCGGCTCCAGTTGATCGATCAGCTCGATAGCAGCCAGTTTGGGAGCACCCACCACCGTTCCCGCCGGAAAAGCGGCGGCAAACAGATCGAAGGAGTCGAGCTCGGCGCGGAGTCTTCCGGTGACTCCACTCACCATGTGCATCACGTGGCTGTAGCGCTCGATACTGCGATACGGATCGACCGTCACGGTGCCCGCCACCGCGGCCCGACCCAGGTCATTGCGGGCGAGGTCGACCAGCATGACGTGCTCGGCTGCCTCCTTGGGATCGGCGAGCAGCTCGGCTTCCAGCGCCAGGTCCTCTTCGTGGTCGGTTCCCCGAGGTCTGGTACCGGCAATGGGCCACAACTCGGCGGTCCTGCCATCGAGCCGGGCCAGGGCCTCCGGGGACGAGCCGACCACCTGCCGGTCACCGAAATCGAGGAAGTACATGTAGGGAGACGGGTTGAGGATGCGCAACGCCCGGTAGACCTGAAAAGGGTCGAGATCGTGGTTCCCGGTGAGTTTCAGCGAGAGGACCAATTGGTAGACGTCACCTGCTGTGATGTGGCGCTTCACCGAGCCGACGCCGTCCATGAAGGCGTCCTTGCCCAGACTCGGTTGCGGCACGGAGTAGCCGCCGGGGCGTTCCTCGAGCGTCAGCGGGCCCCTCATCAAAGAGAGCACCTCACGCCTCAGGTGGGGCCTTTCCCGTTCGTCGCGGTGGAGAAGGGCGGCCCTCCTGGTGAGATGGTCGAAGACCAGCACCGATTCGGTGGCCAGGTAGGTGCCCAGCGTCGATGGCTCGGGATGCGGTGGCGTCGGAAGACGGTAGAAGCGTCGCACCAAATCGAAGGTGGTGGCACCCACCAGTCCACCCGAGAACCGACCGACGTCGAGTTGTGGCGCCAGGTGGGCGACGGATCTCATCGCCTGGCGCAGACCGCGGAGGATGTCGCTGTCGACCGGTGAGCCGTCGAGGGCCACGCCGGCCGAGGTGACCTCGACCCGGCTGGTCTCGCCGAACCCGATGAACGAGTAGCGGCCCTGATGACCGCTCTCCACCGATTCCAGGAGATAGCGGGGTCGCAGAGGGGCCAGGCGGACAAACGCAGAAACCGGTGTCTGCAGATCGGCCGCGATGTCGAATGGTGTGTTCATGTCTCCCGATCCGAGACCGGGAGATCGGGTGAACCTACGAGAGAACCCACCTCACGGTCTCTGAGGTGGGCTCTGGTACTGGGTCAACGACGAGTAGTGGCGCCACCTCTATGAGGCGAACCACCACCATGCGTGCGAATTGGGCGCGCTTCTGTCGTAGACCATGTCCGGCACTGTTTACAGGGTCGAGGCCCGATCGTCAATACCCAGACACCAATTCGTCAATCCGTCTCTATCGGGAAGCCGTGCTCGATCCAGGCGTTGGTGCCACCGTTGACACTCCTCGCGTTGCGGTAGCCGAGACTGTGCAGGAACAGGACTCCGGACAGCGACAGGTTCCCTCGTTCACAAATGCTCAGGATGGGCGTATCCCGATCAGCAGGCAGTCTTTCTGCATTGGCGGGCAGATCGAGAACCGGGATGTTCTGCGCATCGGGCACATGCCCCCGGCCGAACGATTCACTGGATCGAACATCGACGACGGGTGCGCCCTCTTCGACGAGGCGCCTTGCCGTCTCGACGTCGATCGTGAGGTCGGCGTTCCGCCGTGCGTTCTCGATCATGGCGTCGAGCAGCACCTCCCGCTCGGTTCTCCTGACCGGACCCACCTCGGTTGGGTCGAGCTCCGGGAGGTGTCTCGACAGCGCCGAGGTGTACTTGAAGATGCTGTCAGGGAACATCACCACCACCTTGGCGCCGGGCTCGTCCGGCACCGTCTCGAACGCGCCGGCCAGGGCAAGGGCCGAGCTGGGCCCGGCGGGGATGCTCTCCTCTCGGTTGATCCTGAGCACCAACTCATAGGCCTCCCGATCCTTGACCTCCACCAGGCGGTCGTACTCCTCCGGTGAGAAGAACTCTGTGTGGCGAAGTCGGGGAATGCTGCGAACTCCCGGGATGTCGTGGCCATCGTTGGGGTGCACGCCGATCACCTTCACGTCCGGGTTCTGCTCCTTGAGGAACCTGCCGGTACCGGTGATCGTCCCGCACGTCCCGAGGCCGGCAACGAAGTGAGTCACCCCGCCTGAGGTCTGGGCCCAGACCTCAGGTCCCGTCGTTCGATAGTGGGCGTCGGGGTTGGCGCGATTGGCGTACTGGTTGGGCATGTGGAAACCAGGATCCTGGGCAATCTCGTGCGCCCGGGCGATGGCCCCCTCGGGGGCACCAGGGGCCGGGCACAAGTCGTCCTCGAGCTCCTCGACGGTGGCTCCGAAGGTCCGAAGCGCTGTGCGCTTCTCTTCCGGTATTGCGCTGGAGAGGGGCGTCGTCAGGCGGTAGCCGTGGACATTGCCCAGCATGGCCAGTCCGAGGCCGGTGTTCCCCGAGGTTGGTTCCACCAGTCGGGTGCCCTGCGCCAGGGCGCCGGAGGAGATCGCAGTCGACAGCATGTTCGACGCCACCCGGTCCTTCACCGAGCCAAACGGGTTGTACCACTCCAGCTTGGCGTACACCTCGGTGTGCTCGAAGGGGGTCACCCGATTGAGTCGCACCAACGGCGTCGGGTTGTCGATGTCAGGGAGCAGGCCGAGCATCGACGCGTACACCCGTTTTCGATGGTCCACGTGCCCGCCCTGGTCGAGATCACTCACGGCGTCACTACCTCTCTACCGGTGCCGCCACCAGCGACCCGTATTCGGTCCAGGAGCCGTCGTAGTTGGCAACCTGGTCGTATCCGAGCAGCTCGTGGAGGACGAACCACGTGTGCGACGACCGCTCACCGATGCGGCAGTAGGCGATCACCTGATCGTCAGAGGTGACTCCCGCGGGGCCGTACAGCTCGGCGAGCTCGGATGCCGGCTTGAACGAGCCGTCCTCTCGGGCCGCCTTCGACCAGGGGATGTTGACCGCACCCGGGATGTGCCCGCCGACATAGGGCTGCTCTTGAGGCAGGTGGTCGGGAGCAAGCTTCTCCCCCGAGTACTCCTCGGGAGAGCGGACATCCACGAACGTGGCTCCGTTCGACCGGGCGTGATCGAGCACCTGGTCGCGCAATGCCCTCAGCTCTGGTCTTTCGGCTCCTGTGATTCGAAACCCGGTCGGCTCCACAGCAGGGATCTCTGCGGTCGTCACCCGTTCCTCGAGCTCCCACTTCTTGCGACCCCCGTCGAGCAGCTTGACGGCATCGAAGCCGCGCAGACGGAGCAACCAGTAGGCGTAGGCGGCGAACCAGTTGTTGTTGCCTCCGTAGAGGATGACGGTGGTCGAGTCGGTCACCCCTGACTCGGACAGCAGCCGACCGAAGCCTTCCTGATCGAGATAGTCCCGCTGAGTGGGATGGTGCAGATCGCTGGACCAGTTCCACGGAATGGCGCCGGGAATGTGTGAGGTGACGTAGGCCTCCGTGTCCTCGTCTACCTCGATGATTCGCAGCGACGCATCGTCCAGATGGTCGACCAGCCAATCGGTGGTGACGAGAGACTCGGGGTGGGCGTATTCGTTGTTTGTGC
>CAZSOF010000049.1:0-12682 GCA_964607685.1 uncultured Acidimicrobiaceae bacterium
CCACCGCCCGACCGGTGGGCGCCACACGACAATCATCGCTCCCAGCCGGTTATGGAGCGCTTGTTTGCTGTGCTCTACAGCAGGATCTCGATAGCGTCCCCAATCAGTGAGGCTCCGATCAAGAGCAGAAGAACGGCCATGACGGTTTGGTTGTTGTTGATGAGCCAGTCTTTGGCGCTCCCCATGGTCTTCTCGGCCCGGTCACCGAGCAGGAGGTAGGTGCCGACGGGTATCAGGATGCTCAGGGAGGCGATGACCACGAAGACGACCACGGCTATGTACTCGTCTGAGGTGGATAGTCCTGCTGCGGCGATGGTGGCTGCGCCTGCAACAGTGAGCAGAAGGTTCTTGGGGTTGAGGGCCGAGAGCAGGAACGCCAAACCGAAGGACCCACCGGCACTGATCCGGTCGAGTTTGCTCATCCATCCGGGTGGTTCAACAGCAGCATCGTCCGAGGGTCTTCCTCGCCACGCTCTGAACCCGAGCAACAGAAGGAGCACACCGAGAATCCCTTTTGTCCAGCCGGTGGCTGTCGACGGCTCACCTTGACTCGCTTCCAGTCCCGGTATGAACAGGACTATCACCCCGACGAGACCGAGACCAACCAGCCAGCCCAACAGGAACATGGGCCCGTTGGTCCGGGCCTGCCTCGTCACCAGCATCAGCATCACCGCAGCGATCGGTAGAGGACTGACGGCGACTCCCACGGCATAGGGGAGGAACTCGCCTATCGCATCGCCCATCTGAGATGGTCCTTTTCTTTCAGGTAACCAGTTTCGGAGCTGGGGGTGTCCAGGTTCCGTCCTTGACAGCCTGGTGTGGCAAGTAGCAACGGAACACGTGGTTCCAGCCGTCCATCACATAGAGGTGGTTGGTAAGCCCTTCACCGTCAGGAGCCATATTGAGCGTGAACGAGCCGTCCTCGTTGGGCGTAGCGGTCACACTGTTCAGACTGTACGAGTCGTAGGGGTTTTCCTCGAAGAATCCGTCCTTGTTGTAGATGCTTACCGACCAGAACCCGTCCACGGGGACGTCTCTTACTGTCATCGTGTAATGACCAGCAGGTTTGGGTGTGGCATCGGGAATGTAGATGGCCTCTGATTCGGGGAGACCGCCCCATCCCATAGCCGTACCCAGCAGGTGACGGATCGCGTCCACTTCGCCCTTGGGGCCGAACATGCCACTCGAATCAGGAACACCCTGGGCAAGCTCCAGCAACAGACCAGTGGTCCGCTTGAGGCTGTCCTCGTCGTAGTCGGGATGGGTGTACGGCTCCGCCGACCCTGCGTCGATGACCGACGCATCCTGCAACGCGTGCGCCTCCGCCAGGTCGTCGGGGTTCCGAGGATCAACCAGGACCCTCATGGACAGATTCACGTACGGCGTATCAAAGGCGTTCGTGGTCAACTCGTGGGTTCCAAGGTCGTGGAAGATGTCATTGATGTAGTGGTCCTCGTTGACAACCATCACCGACAAGTAGCGGTCCCTTGGGTCCGGAATCTCCAACGCCGCACCTTCGCTGATATCCACGATCGCAACCGAATACAAAGTGTCCCGCTGCATGCGGATCACGGGCTGAGCATCGATAGCCGTAGGCGCTCGATAATGAAACCACTCGTTCACACCGCCAGTCATGGCCAGAAGCCCATCGAACATCCGCGCCGTTTCCGCCCTCACGTAATTATCGACATTCACATGGGTCGCCATCACAAGCCTCCATCTCGGTACGTCCAACAAGATCTATCGCCTCACGGCCCAGCCACCAGAGGCGAAAGTCCCCGACCAAGAGGCCGCGAATAACGGCACATATGTTCGCCTGTTGACGGGCGATCCCGATGCCCGGGCAGCCATGACCTTGAGGCAGTATGCGAAGGGCTAGCTCTTGGCTCCGGATGAAATGCTTGTGACCTTTCTGTGACCTGCCGAGCCGGTATTCGCCGACTTCCAGTATCCAGAACGCAAAGCAAATGGCTACGAACAGGTGCTTTTGTCAGCGCGCCCGGAAGGACTCGAACCCTCAACCTTCTGATCCGTAGTCAGACGCTCTATCCAATTGAGCTACGGGCGCGGGAGCTGTCAAGTATTACAAGGGTTGCCGACGACCCTCAATTCCTGGGTTGGCGGGTACAGGCAATGTTAGGCAGGGATCAGACGCTCGACCCGACGGTCTGGGCTGGATCGAGACTAGTCAAGCACACCTCTGGTAGCGGGTCGGGACCCCTCCCAAGGTGCGGTGTCTTCCAGTTCAGCCGTCTCCGATTGGCGAAGCCGTGCGACTGGCCTCTGTCATCAGCGAGTCGGCAGCACGCCAGCCCGATTCGATGCATTCATTGAGGCCGACTCCGTGGTAGCCGGCGCCGGCCAGTACCAGCCCCGGCCGGGCGGCCAGGGCGCTCTCGGCGCGAGCCACCCGTTCGTTGTGGCCCAGGTTATAGCGGTGAAGACCGTGCTCGTGAATCCGCAGCCACGAGCGCAGGGGTCGCGCGGTTATCCCCAACATGGCCTCCAGCTCATCTGTTGCGACCCGGATCAGATCGTCTGCATCTGGGCCAGATCTATCTCCCGAGCCCACAAACACCCGGAGAAGGCTGTATTCCTCACTGGGGACCCTCCCCTCCCATTTTCTCGAGGAGTAACTGACCCCGCGGATCTGCCGCAGCTGGGCGGATGGGACGACGAACCCAGAGCCCTCCAATGGCGGCAAGTCTTTGGTCATGTAGGCCAGAGTGACGATGGCGCTCGCCACCTGATCGATGCTGCCCAGAGCCTCGGCGGCGTTATCGGCCACGCGGGCCAACAAGGTGGTTGCCACTGGGGCAGGTGTCGCCAGCACCACCCTGTTTGCTGTCACCCCCGATCCGTCGTCGAGACTCAGGCGATAGCCGCTGCCGGTGTCCATACCAACGACGCCAACACCCGTGCGCACTTCCACGCCCTCGAGCGCGGCGGCGAGTCGGACGACGAGTTGACCCATTCCCTTACGGAAGCTGGCGAAATGGCTCGGAGGTCCCGAGGATGTTGGAGCCGACCGGCGGGCGGCCAGGATCAGGCTTCGATGCGTCTGCTCCATCTCCAGGAAGCGGGGAAAGCTGGCGCGCAAGCTCATCGTCTCCGGTTCGGCGGCGTGGATTCCGGCAACCAGCGGTTGGGCGATCCGGTCGAGCACCTCACGTCCCAGCCGGCGAGTGACGAAGGACTCGAGGCTCTCGTCGCCGTCCTCCCGGGAGCGAGGTAGCAGGAAATCGGCCAGAACACGTGTCTTCCCCCGCCACGAGAGCAAAGAGGACGTGAAGAGTGGTCGCAACCGCTGTGGCACCATCAACAGCAACCCTCCGGGGAGCGGGTGCAGCTTGCCGTCCCACCACACATATGACCCCTGGCTCTCCGGCCTGCTGTAGATCACCTCGCTCGCGAGCCCAAGCTCGCTGGCGAGCTCGAGGACAACCCCTTTGCGGGCCACAAAACTGTCCGGTCCCTCTTCGATGATGAAACCATCGTCCTCCGTGGTCTCGATGATGCCCCCGAGACGCTCCGTCTTCTCAATGAGCGTCACTCGGGAATTGGCACGACTCAGCCTGAGAGCGGCGACCATCCCGGAGATGCCGCCTCCCACTACGACGACGTCGGCACTCAAGTTTCGGACGTTCCCAAAACCTCCTCCACAACGTCTGCGAGGGCGGCGATGAGACCCGAATGCTCATTCAGGCACCCACATCGAAAGAAGGTCAGCCCGAGACCGGCGGCGTGGGCTCGATGCTCGACATCGTTGTCATAGAGCGTCTCGACGTGGTCGGAGATGAATCCGATCGGATCGACCATCACCGACTGCGCCCCGGCGGAGGCGAGCTGGTCCATGAGCTCCTCGACCGACGGCCCCAACCACGGTTCGCGGGCCGCGGCGCTGACGCTTTGATAGGCAATCTGCCAGGCGTCGAGCTGGAGACGATCGGCCACCTCGCTTGCCGTCTCCGCCAGCTGGTCGGCGTAGGGGTCCCCTTGATCGATCATGCGCTGTGGAAGACTGTGGGCTGCGAAGATCACTGGAGTGCTGGCCGGTGCTCGGTCGAGGGCCTCTCTGAGCATCTCGGCGAGCGCGTCCAGATAGCGCGGGGCAGCGTTCCAGTCCGGCCCAAGACGAAGACGAGGGCCCCGCCCATCCAACGCAGACCTCACTGCCTCTTCATAGGCATCGGTAGATACCTCACAGCGATAGGGGGCGAGACTGACGACAACCAACTCCTCGACACCGTCCGTCATTATCTGCTCCGCCGTCTCGATGATCCCGGGTCTGGCGTGAAGCATCCCGAGGTAGACCTTGACGTCATAATCACGTGAGGCCAGTTCCTTTTCGAGGAGAGCCGCCTGCCTGCGCGTGGTGGCGGGCAGTGGTGAGCCGCCGCCTATGGTGCGGTACCGGCTCATTGCCGCCGGTGTGACATGGTCGGGGGGGACGCGCCCCAACACACTCTCCACGAAAGCCGGGACCTCTTCCAGGCTCTCCGGCCCCCCGAAGCCCGCGAGCAGAACTGTCGCTTTGTCTCCCTCAGCCACCGAGCACCCGCCCCAGGTCGTCAGGCAACAGCCTGCGCCCGACGAAGAACGGCCCGAAGTCGGCGAAGCGTGCGCTGACCTCGTCAAACCTCATCTCATACACCAGCTTCTTGAATATGAGCGGGTCGTCGGCGAATAGGGTCACCCCCCACTCCCAGTCGTCGAGCCCTGTCGAGCCGGTCACGATCTGAGTAACTCTTCCCGCATAGCGGCGGCCGGTACGGCCGTGTGCCCTCATCAACTCGGCTCTGGAGGTCGCGTCGAGCATGTACCAGTTGTCCGCGCCGTCCCGTTTCTTGCTCATCGGGTAGAAACAGATGAAGCCGTCGTGCTCGGGGATCTCCGGATAGAGCCGACTCTGGATGTATGGCGAGTCCTCGACGTTCTCCGCCGACCCCTCGGGGGCCCCGTGACGACTGACTTCGATCACGGATAGGTAGGAAAAGGCGGAAGTGGTGCATGATCCGAGGATGGTCCGGTCGAATCGTCTCTCTAGAACGTGGAGCGCGGCAACGTCGGGACGCAAGTGGAGAACGAGCAGGTCGCCTTTGTGACCGATGATCTCGTAGGTGACACTGTGGCCCCCATCGGAGTCAGTCGCCCCCTCGGCAGAGGTGAGCATGTCGATCGCCTCTGCCAGGCCCTTGTCCCGGTCCGTCGACGACAGGCGATACCAGGAGTTGAGATCGAGGCGTCTCAGATCGTGGAGAGCGAACCATCCCTCCAAGGTCTCGGGAGCGCTCATCGTGCCGCGGCCTCCTCCACTCTCGGCTCCAGCGGCCGGCCATGGGCCAGCACCGTCTCGACCAGGGCAGCCACGCTCTCGACGGGCGTCCCGGGGAGGACGCCATGGCCCAGATTGAAGATGTGTCCGGGGCGGCCCGCGGCCTCGGACAGAACGTCTTCGACACCAGTGCGGACCGATGTTACGTCCGCGAGGAGTCGCGCCGGATCGAGGTTGCCCTGAATCACCGCGCTCTCTCCCACGCGTCGCCAGGCCTCGGCCAATGGGAGACGCCAGTCGACTCCGTACGCGGTCGCACCAATCTCCGAAAAGAGGTCCAGGAGGTGAGCACCACCCGGAGCGAAGTACACCACCGGAACAGAGAGGCCGTCGAGGGCCTCTCGAACCGCCGGCACGACCCAGCGTGTGAATTGCGACCTCGACAGCAACCCGGCCCAAGTGTCGAAGAGCTGCACCACGTGAGCCCCCGCCTCGATCTGCATCTGAAGGTAGCTGCGCATCTCGACGGCAAGCCTGGACAGGGCCGGTCCAGGGTCCTCCGCGTGGAGAACCGAGCGAAATGTGGGAAAGTGCTGAGAGCCCCCTCCCTCTAGGAGATAGGCCAGGAGAGTCATTGGAGCGCCAGCGAAGCCGACCACCGCGGTGTCCGGGCCGACTGCCGCGCGTATTTGGGAGATGGTCTCGCCTACATAGCTCACCGTTGACGGATCGAGCTCGTCGAGTTGCGTCACTCGACTGACGGTGAGTGGGTTCGATCTCGGTCCCGGAGCGAACTCGACGTCCACACCCATCCCGATCAGCGGAGTCATGATGTCGGCGAAGACGATGGCAGCATCGAGGGGAAAGCGGCGCAACGGCTGCAATGAGATCTCGGTGGCGAGCTCCGGGCTCTTCATAGCCTCCTCGAACGAGTGTCTGGCTCGGAGCTCTCGGTACTCGGGGAGATAGCGTCCCGCCTGACGCATGAGCCACACCGGAGGACGGTCGAGTGGCTCACGTCTCATCGCGGCGAGAAGCCTCACGACGCCGCCTCGGCTATGGCATCGCTCAAAGCGTCCAGAGCGATCTCCAAGGTCCCATCGAGATGCGCCTCCATGAGAAACCATGTCTCGAACGGAGATGGTGGCACCAGCACCCCGCGACTCAGCGCAGCGTGGAAGAATCGCCCAAAGAGATCCTGATCGATATTCGCAACATCATCCCAGCTCTGGACGCTCTCGACTCCGAGAAAGACTCCGACCATTCCGGCGGCGTGATTCACGACCCCGGGCAGGCCGGCGGAGGCCAAAGCGGTGCCAAGCCGATCCGAGATCAACTCACCGGCGTCATCGAAGCGGTCATACAAATCGGCGTGGTCAGCGAGTCGACGCAAGGTTGCGAGACCCGCCGCCGTCACTAGAGAGTTGCCGGCAAGCGTCCCTGCCTGGTAGACCGGGCCGTCGGGGGCAATCATCCGCATCAGCTCGGATCGTCCCCCGTAGGCGGCGGCAGGGGTGCCCCCCGCCACCACCTTCCCCAGTGCGGTCAAGTCGGGAGTGACGTCGTAGCGCTCCTGGGCGCCGCCCAGCGCCACCCGGAACCCGGTCATCACCTCGTCGAAGACCAGCAGGGCCCCGGTGGAGTCACAGAGCTCTCGGAGCCCGGGGAGAAACCCGGGGGCGGGCGGGATGCATCCCATGTTTCCGGCCACCGGCTCGACGATCACGGCTGCCACCGTGGTGTCGGAGAGCAGGTTCTTCACCGAGTCGAGATCGTTGTATCTGGCCACACGCGTATCGGCGGCGGTGGCCTCGGTGACCCCCGGGCTGGATGGTTGGCCGAAGGTGGCCAGACCGGAGCCCGCATTCACCAGGAACGCGTCACTGTGCCCGTGATAACACCCTTCGAACTTGACCACGGCGGACCGGCCGGTGACGGCTCGGGCGAGACGCAACACAGAAGCGGTGGCTTCGGTCCCAGAGTTGACCATCCTCACGACCTCGATCGAGGGCACCAGATCGCAGATCAGCTCCGCCAACTCGACCTCGGCTCGGGTGGGCACTCCAAACGATGTCCCGGCGGCGGCCGCCTCACTGACCGCAGTGACGACCTCGAGACGGGCGTGGCCGAGGATCAAGGCTCCCCAGGATGCTATGAAGTCGATCAGTTCCCCTCCGTCCACAGTTCGCAGACGCGACCCTTCACCGGATCTGACGTAGGGAGGGAAGCCACCCACGGCGTTGAACGCCCGCACGGGAGAGTTCACTCCGCCCGGCATCACCCTGGTGGCACGCTCATGCCACTCCTGGGCGAGTGTCGTGGCCAATGAGGCCGGGACGCTCATTGCGTCTCCCCGACCAGAGCCGCGGCTTCGATAGAGAAATAGGTGAGGATCACATTGGCGCCCGCCCGGGCGATACCGGTCAGCGACTCGACGATCACCCTCTCCCTCTCGATCCAGCCTCGGCTGGCTGCCGCCTCGATCATCGCCAGCTCGCCGGACACCTGATAGGCCACCACCGGCACCTCGACGACCTCCGAGGCGGCTCGGATCACATCGAGATAGGGACCGGCCGGCTTGACCATCACCATGTCCGCACCCTCCACGATGTCCAACCGGATCTCACGGATTGCCTCCCTCACGTTGGGAGGATCCATCTGATGGGAGCGCCGATCACCAAAGGAGGGCGAGGAGCCGGCAGCATCTCTGAAGGGCCCGTAGTAGGCAGAGGCGTACTTGGCCGCATAGGAGCAGATAACAGTGTCGTGATGACCCTCGGCGTCCAGGGCTGCTCGGATAGCGGCGACCCGACCGTCCATCATGTCCGAAGGGGCGATGACGTCGGCACCGGCCTCGGTGTAGGCCAGGGCCGCCTTGCTCAGCAACGGGAGCGCCGCGTCGTTGTCCACGATGTCTCCCCGCAACGGGCCGCAATGTCCGTGGCTGGTGTACTCACAGAGACATACGTCCGCCCAGCGCACCAGGCCCGGAGCCGCATCCGCGACGGCAGCAATCGCCCGCGGAACCGGGCCGGAAGGATCCCAGGCACTTGAGCCGATCTCGTCTTTCTCCTCGGGCACTCCAAAGAAGATCATTCCGCCAACTCCTACCGCCTCGGCCTCCTTGGCCAGCAACGCCACCTGGTCCACGGAGAGCTGGGAGTGGCCGGGCATCGACTCCACTGGCCGGCGCACCCCCTGCCCGGGCACGACGAAAACGGGCAGGACGAACTGGGCCGGATGAAGCCGGGTCTCGGCCACTACGCGACGAATGGCACCGCTCATCCGAAGACGCCGGGGTCGGGTAGTTGGATAGCTCATGAGGTCACCTCCATGAAAGAGCTGAGCGCGCTTGCCAAAGCGGGAAAGGAAGGTCGGGAAGCAACTACGTCGGGAACCCGGTGCGAGGCGAGTGCCGCCGCGGTGGTGTCGCCTATCACGCCCACCACGACGTGGTCCAGGGAGCGGGTCAGCAGCCACCCGTCGACGGCCGACGGGGAGGCAAAGGCCACGGCATCCACCGGTGTCCTTTCCGGCCCGATCGGCTCGACCCGGTAGACCACGTGGTCCTCCAACTCCGACACCAGTGCATCGAGCCGGTGTAAGGCTGTGATGTCCGAGCCGGCAGCGCGAATCACCGCCACACGGAGCCCATCGAGATGCCCGGCCAGGGAATCAACGAGGTCGGCCAGCCCCCCGCCTCCCGTTCTCACCACGCGGCCGCCTGCCGACACGATTGCCTCGGCAGTAGCCGGACCAACAGCTGCCACATCACATGCCGGCATACCACCCGCCGGCCAGAGCAGCTCGACTGTACGCGCCGACGTGATGAGGATCAGGTCGGCCACGCCCGCCGCCCTCCGAGCCCGACCCAGGATCTCGGCCGACGCCGGCCTCATGAGGATGCAAGGAGTCGGCACGGGCTCCAAGCCGGCTCGGGCGAAATGGGGCGCGGCCTTCGAGAAGCGATCGGTGGTGACTGCCACCCGGCTCAGAGCCCCACCTCCTTTCGCGCCCTGGAGACCGCCTCCTCGACTGTGGACCCATACCCCACCCCACGTCTCGGCCCCCTCCCGTCGGAGATGAAGACGTCGAGTCGAATCTGGTCGCCGTCCCATGTGGCGAGGGCCCCGAGCGCCGATCGGCAGCCCGCCCCGGTCTCCGCCAGGAGATTCCGCTCCGCCTCAACGAGAGGCCGCACCGTTTCAGAGTCGATCAGCGAGCCCGCTTCCGCTCCTGCACTCCCCTTTCGGGCCTCGACAGCGAGAGCGCCCTGGCCGGGTGCAGGAACCATCTCCTTTGTCCCGAACCGCTGGGATGCGCGATCGATCAGACCCAGGCGTTCCAACCCCGCCTCTGCGAGCACGGCAGCGTCGAACTGACCAGACTCCACCTTGCGAACTCGAGTACCGACATTGCCCCGGATCTCGGTGGGTTGGAGGTCGGGTCGGATCTCGAGAAGCTGGGCCGAGCGCCGCGGGCTGCCGGTCCCCACCGACGCAGACTCGGGAAGATTCTGGACGGAGGCACCGACCAGCACATCGTATGGCGAGGCCCGTTCCGGGATCGCCGCCATGACCAGCCCTTCGGGCCCGCTCACCGGAAGATCCTTGAGGGAGTGGACGGCGAGGTCTGCACGCTCGTCGAGTACGAGCTGTTGGACGCTACGCACGAAGGCACCCGATTCGGAGAGGCCGCTGATCGGAGCGAACCGGTCCTTGTCACCCGAGGTGTCGACCTCCACCAGCCCCACCACGAGATCGGGATCGCCCGCCGTCAACATGTCTGCCACTCTGCGGGCCTGGAATAGGGCGAGTGGTGAGCGTCGGGTGGCGATCCGGAGCTCATTCATCCTCGAGCCCGAGGACCTCGACAACCATGTCCAGCTCCTCGCTCCCCAGCGGTCTCGACCCTATATACGAGACCGGGGCGTGGAGGATGCGCTTGGCAACCGTTTGAGCGAGCTGTCGAAGCAGGGGCTCCGGGTCCGATGAGTCGGCAACACGATTGAGGAAGCGAAGCACCTCGTCGTCAACAACCTGGTCCACCCGCATGTCCAATTCGGAGATGATCGTGCCGGCGCGCCTCGGGGCGGCCAGCCTGCCCCAGGCGGCGAGAGCCTGCTGCTCCACCGTCTCCTCGGCCTCCGGCGCGGGATCGACATCCACCGACGCCGCAACGTCGTCCACTCCCACGTACCGGAGCGGGATGTCCGATGGTGGTTGATCGAGAACGGGGGGCATCCCGATGTCGACCAATAGCAGGGGCTCGTGGCGCGATTGGATGAAAGGAAGGTATGTGTCGTCGTCGAAGGGCGGCACGCCGCCGGGAACGGTGGAAACGATCGCGGGATAGGAGGCCAACGCCTCCGGAACGCCATCCCAGGGTCGACTCGGTCGTCCCGCCACCGTTGCGGCGCGGCGGTTAAAGAGAGCCAGGTCGAGTCCGTCGAGACTTCGTGCCACCACACCCGCCATCGCGCCGCCACCCAGGATCGCCACCCTCTCCGAAGAGCTCACGATCCGCGCCGCCTCGACTGCAAGGGATCCCTCTGCGATGGATCCGAGTGATCGGCGAGTGATTCGCCCGACGCCGATCGCCGACTGCAGAATCCGAACCAACCGATCGGACCCTGTGGCATCGCTCACAAAGTGACGTACCGCCTTGCGGAACTGTGTGAAGACCTCGGCTTCCCCGACCAGAGGCGAGTCCAATCCCGTGGCGACCCGACACAGGTGGAGAAATGCCTCCAAGTCGGTGCGCATGACACCGTCGGCGGTCCGTGGCGGCTCGCGGTACAGATGGGCCAGCAATTCGTCTGCCAGCTCGGGGCCACCCGACCAGACCACCTCGACCCGGAGACAGGTTGGGAGCACAAACACCCCGTGTATTCGGCCCCCCACGTCATCAGCGAAGCTCCCATTCGGTGAGGACAACACGGAGCGCCCAGAGGCGCTGACCTCCGGATACGCATAGGACAAGCTGGTCAGGCGGTATCGACCGTCGTTCGTCCGCACCTCCGCCATCGGGGAAGCGACCCTAGAAAGAGGTGTCGTCGACAGCGAGTCGGCAAACGACCCGACACGAGGCCGGGACAGCTTCGCTGACGAGTGGATCTTGGACCACACGGCTGTACCGTTTCGGGCTTCTCAGGTTTCGGGGGCTCCCGCGGCGACCCAGTCGATGATCTTCTGAATGTCTGCCGGACTCATCTTGACGGACGGGGGCATCACGACTCCGTCGGGATGCGTTCCGATGAGACTCTGCACCAATGGGCTGTTGTCCGGGTCGCCGGGGATGATGAGTGACCGCCCACCCTCTCCCGGCGCCATGACCTCCTGGTAGCTGGTGGCGGTCCATCCACCCTGCGTACCGTGGCAGACGGTGCAGTAGGTGTTGAAGATCGGCCGGATCGTGGAGACGTAGGTCACGGACCCACCGTCAGTGGCCTCTCCGGTGAGTGTCCTGAGGTAACGCACCAGGTCCTCGATCTGACTGGAGCTCAGGACCTCGCCCCAGGCGATCATCGCCGTGGCCGGGTGCCCGAGGTTGATGTCGTCGAAGACCTCCTCGTCGGTCTTCGACGTCTGCCAGGCGGCATCGAACGCAGGACCCACACCACCCTCACCCGCGGCCCCGTGGCACTGCGCACACAACGTCAGGAACAGACCTTCCGCACCCTGAACGCTCCCCGGTGCTGTCGGGATGTCGGGCGGAAGGTCGACAGGCGGATCGGACTCCCAGGCTCTCAGATACGCCACCAGGAGATCTATCTGCTCGCTCGTGAGCGGGCCACCGAAGGTCTCGGCAAAAGGCGACATGCCGAAGTTGGGCTGGCCCTGTGAGATGATCGCCTGCAGGGTCGCGTCGTCCCTGGTGGAGAGATACTCGGCAGTGGAGATCGGTGCGATTATGTCGCCGGCGCGTGTCGGGTTGGAGCCACCCTCGCCGAACTCTCCATGACACGACGAGCAATTCTGAAGAAAGAGGCGCTCGGCTTCGTTCATGTCGGGGAGCTCGCTGGCGGCTCGCACGTAGGCGACCAGGGCATCGATTTGCTCATTGGTGAGGATGTCGCCCCACACCGGCATGTCCTGATGGGCTCCACCGCGTGCGATTAGCTCCCTGGTCGCCTCGTAGTCGGTGGCTGGCGGAACCCGAGTGGCGTGACACTGTGCGCAGTTCCGGCCGAACAACTCGGCTCCCTCCGGTGCCGCGGGAGGATCGACGAGATAGAGCGCCAGCGTGTCGATGTTGGCCTCGTCGAGGGCACCCTCGAACGCCGGCATCTCCAGATGACCTCCCCCAAGCCGGATGATCTCCTCCAGCTCATCGTCGTCTCCTGCGAACGAGATGGAGCTGCCATGACACGAAGCGCACTCCTGTGTCCATATGCGCTGACCATCG
>CAZSOF010000050.1:0-5795 GCA_964607685.1 uncultured Acidimicrobiaceae bacterium
AGGGGGCGCTGTCGATCCCGACGGACCTGAGGGACATGTCCGGTGCCTACCAGGTGCCTCCTGTGCACAGGGTGAGACATCTCATCGTGCCTGCCATGGCCGGCCAGGTGATCGCCGGGTTCAGGCTGGCAATCCTCGCCGCATGGGGCGTGACAATGCTCGTCGAGTGGTTTGGTCAGAATGAGGGCGTCGGCCAGCGTGCACGTCTCTGGTATGACTCCGCGGTGTTCACAGGGCTCCTGGGCTGGGGTCTGGTGATCATCGTCGTCGTGATTACCTTCGACCGTGGGATCGTCGAACGCATAGACAAATCGGTTCACAAATGGCGATCGGCACACGTCGGCTTTGGAAGAGCCAAGGCGCGGGCCTAGAAGAGGAGTATCAGGGCAGGATGGCAAGGCTGAAGGCCACGAACGTCGTCAAGGAGTTTCCGCCGCCGACGAAGAACCAGCCAACTGTCCGAGCGCTCAACGGTCTGGACTTCGAGATGGGAGGCCAGACATTCGTGTCGATGGTGGGTCCTTCTGGATGTGGCAAGAGCACGTTCCTCAATCTCGTATCGGGGATCGACACACCCACTTCGGGCAACGTCGAGGTATCCGCCGACGATGGCGGCGAGGCGAACATCGGCTACGTGTTTCAGGATCCCCGGCTTCTCCCCTGGCGAACGGTTATCGACAACCTGATGTATGTGCACGGCAACCGGAATCCGGAGACCCGGGAACATGTTCAGGAGTACGTCGATTTGGTGGGTCTGCGGGGATTCGAAGAGATGTACCCGGCCCATCTCTCTGGGGGTATGCAGCAGAGAGTCGGAGTGGCCAGAGCGTTCTCGGTGGAACCAGACCTGCTCCTCATGGATGAGCCTTTCAGCCACCTCGACGCCATCACCGCCCGGGCTCTCCGGGAGGAGCTACAGGCCATCTGGGAGCATTCGAAGACGACGGTCCTCTTCGTCACTCACGACGTGTTGGAAGCTGTACAGCTATCGGACAGGGTCATCATCGTCGCCTACGGGGGGACGAAGTTCGCCGAGATCGAGATCGATCTCCCCTACCCCCGCCTGCAGACAGATCCTGCGGTGGCGACGATGCAGGCGGAGATACTCGCAATCTTCGAGGACATGGAGAGCAGACGCCGCGAGCTAGATCCCCGCATAGCGCAAGAAGCGGCGAGCTCGGCGAAGCAGGAGGCCGGCTGACGGCCCCAGGGTTCACCCGCGACCTCGGCAACCTCCCGGGCCGAGGTCGGGGGTGCTCATCGCACCACCTCGACGAAGCTCTTGGTCGCCGCGCTTTCGATGACCGCCTCCAAAACCGCCACCACCGATCGGCCCACCTCGCCGCCGGTCTCCGGTTTCGTCTCTCCCTTGATCACCCTCACGAACTCGGTCATCTCATCGAGGATGGTGTCCTCCTGAGCCACGTCCAGCATCTCGATCTCTGTCGAGCCCCGCTTCTGCAGGGTCAACGCCGAACCGTCCCCCAGGTTGCGCGCCGAGGCGTCGGTGCCATGAACCTGGACGTCGACGGCCGGTCCTGTCGCCTGTGAGGTGACCAGCTGGCCCAAAGCACCCGATTCGAACTCGAAGTTGATGACCGACGTGTCATCGATCTCTCCCTCAGGGAGGAGCCGAGCGCTCATCACGGCAACCCGAGCAATAGGTCCGGCCAGGTACTGAAAAGTGTCCACCTGATGAACACCCAGCGCGGTCATGCCCCCAACCGGTGACTCTTCGGCCCTACGACGCCAGCTCGCCAGATTGGGATTGAACATCAGCGGGGCGGAGTGGTTTGCTTCCAGATGATGGACATCACCGAGCTGACCCGAGGCGATCAGCTCCTTGATTCTCCTGTTGGCAGGCTGACGTCGCCGATTGTGGCCCACCTGCAGCTTCACGCCCGCCTCGTCGGCAGTGGCGATCACACGATCTGCGTCGTTCACGGTGAGAGTGATCGGTTTGTCCACGAAGACATGGAGTCCGGCCTGTGCGGCAGAGACCGCGAGATCGGCATGTGTGGTGTGAGGCGTGGCGATCAACACTCCGTCGAGATCGAAACCACTGAGCAGCTCCGTGAGGCTCTCTGCCGGCTCACAGTTGTACTCGGCTGCAAAGTGCTGCCGACTCTGCTCCGAGCGGGCATAACAGGCGGACACCTCAGCCATCCCAGTCGCCGACACCGCCTCGGCGAGCACACCCCCCCACCAGCCGAGCCCGATGGAGCCGAGCCTCACCGGGCTAGTCACAAGTCTGGGCTCGACGGCAGCACATCAAGCCGATTGTAGGTAGACGCTTTCCACCGGAGCGGCCGGAGGACCAGCCCCACACCGGGTCGGAAGCCCTTCCGCGGTCACCGATTGCAGACACCGGGCCATTACCTTTCCGGAACGGCATCCGGAGATCTATGGACGTCGCATCGTTCAAAACTTCTCCAGGCGTCTGCCAAACTCGTCGAGCTTATCCAGCTCGAGGTTTGCGAAGCTGACCCGAATGAGCCCGCGGTCAGTAGGGGTGAAGACGTTCCCCGGGATGGTCAAGACACCGCACTCGACAGCCAGTCGTCGCACAACCTCAACGGTGTCGTCGCCCGGTCCCGGATGTGCCAGCCACCCGTAGAACCCACCAGACATTTGCAGTCGGAACCCTCCTGGTGAGCCGCTCATCACGGCCTGAAACCTCTCATGTTTCGCGGCAAGATCCCGGGCTCGATCGTTCCGCCACTCCCGGGCCGTGCGCAGACCCTCGAGAGCCGCCTCCTGGCCTACACGCGGTGCACAAATGGCGACGCAATCCATGAGCTTCATCACTTCGTTCAGCAAGCCCGGCGAACCCACCACGGCGCCGACCCGATAGCCGGGTAGGGCGAAATCTTTGGAGAAGCTCTGAAGACTCACGAAGTAGTCGGCCCAGTCTGAGCGTTGAAAGAGGGTATGCAGTGGTCCTGGGTTCGATCGGAAGGCCCGGTATGTCTCATCCAGAACAAGAGCCAGTCCTCTACTTCGCGCCAGGTCGGCGAGCCCGTCGACTATCTCTTGGTCCGCGGTCACGCCGGTTGGATTCCCCGGGGAGGTCACCACGATCATCCGTGTCCTTGGTGTGACGCTTCGAGCAACGTCATCCACCGCCACCTGGCCCGTCGCAGGGGAGGTGTCGACGTAGACCGGACGAAGTTGGTCAAGTCGAATCCACATGTCGTGGTTGAAATAGAACGGAACCGTGACGATGACCTCGTCACCGGCTTCGGCCAACGAGGATGCGGTCAGGCAAAACGCCTGGTTGCTGCCGGCGGTGATCAGAACGCTCTCCTCGTTGACACTTCCCTGGTAGTCATCGCTCAGATCGTTGGCCAATGCGGAACGCAGGGCTGGAAGTCCCCACCCATGTGTGTATCGAGCCCCATCGGGATGGGCGACGACCTCCTGGATCCTCTCGATGATCGATGGCGCCGTCGGATATGCAGGGGCTCCCTGGGCCATGTCCAGCATGTCGTCCACCGCAGAGCTCTCCCGAAGATCATCGAGAAGACCCACTGGCGGATCGATCTGATCGAGTGTTCTGGCTACCAGTCGCAACAGTCTCCTCCACAACTCCAGCGTGCACACGCGCCGGCCAGCGGTTTGCCATGCGCTCGTGATGCCGGTGACGATATTCACTCGCGGCGTGGCGTTCAGAGAAATCACTCCCGAGGAGTCTCTCACCCATGCCATCCAAGGCCGGCCGGCCCTGTCAAAGATCGGACACGATGCCGAACGAGAATCGTGCCATCATGAAGGACATCTCTGTAAGAGTCCTTCGCCCTTACGGCTGCAGATCGCTGCTGGATCAGGTGGCGGCACCCAAGCCGTCGAGACTTTGCGCGATGGTATGAGCAAACCAAAGGTGTTCGTTGTTCAGCCCATCATGGAGATTGGGGCCACGGCACTCGCCGAGTTCGCGGATGTCGAAGTGCACGAATCAGATCGCATGATTCGACGAGCCGAGCTGCTGATGGGCGCACGAGACGCTGACTTCATCCTGATGCTCGGGGACACACCGATCGACGCGGGGGTCATCGAAGAGTCGACCCGGCTTCGAGGAATCGCCACGATGGCCCTCTTCCCCAACGTTGTCGATGTTGACGCCGCCACCGGGCGCGGCATCCCTGTGACGGTCGTACCGCACGTCATCACCAAGGCAACGTGTGACCTGACGATGGCACTGATCCTGGGTCTCGCCTGGCGGATAAACGAGGCGGATCGCTTCACCCGCTCTGGACGGTTCCGTCAGGAACAGTCCACGGCGTTTCTCACTACGGGAGTCACAGGAAAGACCTTGGGAATGATCGGGCTCGGGGAGATCGGAACCGAGATCATGAAGCGGGCCGGAGCTTTTGAGATGGAGCTCATCTATACCAAGCGAAGGCGACTCGATTCGCTTCGAGAATCTGAGCTCGGGGTCGATTGGGTCGACGAGAGGGATGAGGTCATTCGCAGGTCTGATTTTCTGGTGGTGATGGCCACATACAACCCGACAACACACCGAATGATCGGCGAGCGAGAGTTCGAGATGATGAAGTCGACGGCCTACTTCATCAATACGGCCCGCGGGCGGATCGTTGACGAACCGGCTCTCATTGCAGCTCTGCGGAGTGGTCAGATCGCGGGGGCCGGCCTCGATGTCTATTGGAACGAGCCGCCCATCTCTGAGCCCTCCCCCAGCCCTGAGCTCCTCGAGCTTGAGAACGTGATCCTGACACCTCACATCGGGAGTGCGACGGTCGAAGCACGCAATCAGATGATCATGGCAGTGGTGAGGAATCTACGGGCGATGGTCGACGGCGAACGTCCACCTGACCTGTTCAACACAGAGCTGTACGGCGAACCCAGGAGGATCAACACAGACCGGACAGGATGACCATCGCAGCCTGTCGACTCGTGCCCAATGAGAGCGCGGCGCCATCGATTCATCGCTCGATGAAGGACGGGAGTCGGTAGTTACACTCACGAACCCAGCTGCGCTGCTCGCCTGCGTGCCGAGATTCCGAACGCGACCAGCGCCAGCACGCCAAGCGACAGGACCACGATCGTCGTGACCGGAGAAGTGCCGGTGCCGGCATCGGGGAACGGGAGGTCCTCGGCAAGGGCGCCCGGGACCACGGCAAGGCCGCTGGGCTCCTCGACGATCGACTCGATCGTGATGGATTGAAACAGGCCGGTGGCCGGATCGAAGACGTTGATGCCACCGGCAGTCCCCCCGACGGCGTAGTCGATGACATATATCAGCCCGTGGGTCACGTCGATCCCGAGGAACGGCTGAGCCCCCTCGACGTTCACCACACCCTCGATCCCAACAGTGAGCAGTTGTGTCCCGCCGTCGGAGGCGATCTCGAAGATGCGGACTTCATCTTGTGCGGCCGCTCCTCGTGATCGCACATCGAGAACGAAGATGCGCCCAGATTCGGCTGCCACATCCACTGGTCGGTTCAGCTGGGTCCGGATCGATGCGTCGCCAGTGGCGATCACTTCGGGATTGCCTTCGGAGGTGAGCCGGATCACCAGTGGGATTGCCTCACCCGCATCGAAACGGGAGCCGACGATTATCAGATTGCCATCGGCCGAGGCGATCCCTCCGACTTCGTCCAGATCGAGCGTTTCGGCGAGTACCTCCACCTCACCGCCGAGAGGGTCCACTGTCAGGATGCCGGCACCGCTCGTCTCATCGTCCACTGATACCACGAGACGCCCATTCGGGGTGGTCGTGAGGCCACGGCCTGAGTCCAAGCGCCCGCCCGACGCGATAGACCGGACCAATCCGT
>CAZSOF010000050.1:5895-10456 GCA_964607685.1 uncultured Acidimicrobiaceae bacterium
GTCTGCGTCGACCGAGGATCGAGGCCATCGTGGCGACCGATGAATGGAACCCTTTGCCGGCAGTAGCGGACGCACTGAGCCTGCACTATGTCCCCGGCCTCCTCGAGAAGCTCGGGGGAAAGCCCTTCGGCGGCCAATCCCTCAGATGGAGTGCGCACGTCGCCGGCACTATCGGTATCGCCTCGGTGAATGTGGTCGTACGCGATGGGCGACGCCACGTGGACATGCTCTACGGCGCTTCCTACCCCGACCTCGACCTCGGGTTGCGTATTCGCCGGAGGCTTCCTTTCTCGCCGCTCCGGTTTTCGGTGCTTGGGTCGCGGGTGGACATTGAACCTCAGGGTGCGGAGGACTTGTGGATCCGCGCCCGCGACGCCGAGCGAGCACGGGAGGCCCTCACCCCCGAGACCGTCGCGGAGCTGACGGACTTGGCGCGCGAGCTTCCGAACTTCCTGGTCACCGATCACACCATCGACGCCACCGAGCGCCGGGCGCGGAGCAACTTGCCCACGCCAACCGAGATAGTCGAGTTGATCGAAAAGTGTGTCCGCGTTGTCGTCGCGTTGCGTGAGTGACGGCCGGCCGGTCAAATCCCGAGGAGCCGAGCCGGGTTGTCGGAGAGCATCGCCTGCTTCTCGTCGTCGCCTATGGTCTCCATCCTCAGGATCCAGCTCACCGCGTCGTTGACGACCATCGGAGCGGGGTAGTCGGTCCCGAAGACAACCCGGTCGATACCGACTCGGTCGATCAGAAAACGGAGTGTCGACTCCCGATACGTGACCGTGTCGTAGTAGAAGGCCGGCAGGTACTCGCTCGGCGGTCTGGTCAGATGTTTGCGAGGCATATCGGACATGTAGTCGAGGCGCGCCGCCTCCCACCCTTTGTCCATCCGGTCGACAGCGAAAGCTGTGTATCCACCGGCATGGCCGAGACAGAGCTTCAGGCCCGGAAACAGGTCCATGACACCGCCGAACACGAGGGAACCGAAGGTGATGGTCCGATTGGCGAGGTTCCCGATCGTGTTGGGCAGGAACCAGCGGTCGGTGAGACCGGTGACCACCGTCGGCGCTCCTTGATGGAAGAAGACCACGGCCCCCAGCCCCTCCACTGCCTCCCAGAACGGGAGGAATCGTTGGTCGTCGTACGTCACTCCATTCACATGGTCGTCGACCATGACCCCTTTGAGCCCCAACTCACCCATGACCCGCTCGAGCTCCTCGATGGCCGCCGTCACGTTCTGCATCGGAAGGGCGCCAAGACCGATGAAGCGCTCAGGATATGACCGGTGCATTTCCGCCAACTCCTCGTTGGCGTCACGCGCTATTGCCACGGTTGTCTCGACCGCGTTGCCGTATTGGTAGAAGCAATCCGTAGACGAGACCGCCTGCACCGAGACCCCGAGCTCATCCATCTCCGACAGCCGCCCCTCCGGACCCATCGAGTTCCGCGGGTTCTCGAGCTCACCCATGTCGGGCCCAAGTGTGTGCCATCTCTCACCGCCGCGGATCGCGCTGATGAACCGCTGCGGCGTGACGTGTGCGTGGATGTCGATCACCCGCACGCGTCACCCCACGGTGTCGCGCTGGGACTTGGCCGGCTCCGCGATCCTTGGGTCCAACTCCTCACGCCGCCGTTCCATCTCCTCGAACACGCCGAGGATCTCGGCTTGCAGCGTGGCCACCGCCGAGTCGGTTTGCAGTCTTGGATACGGAAGGTCGATGTTGGTCTCGGCGAACTTCCTGCCGCCGTACTCCACGATGACGATTCTGCTCGACAGCTGAACTGCCTCGAGGACGTCGTGGGTCACGAACAGGACCGTCTTCCGGGTCTTTTCCCAGATCCTCTGTAGCTCGTTCCGCAGGGTGCGCGCCGTGATGGCATCGAGGTGACTAAACGGCTCGTCCATCAACAGCAGATCTGGTTCAACGGCGAAAGCCCTCGCTATGCCGACTCGTTGCTGCATCCCCCCGGACAGATGTGCGGGGTAGGAGTTCTCGAAACCGGTGAGACCTACCAGATCGATGTATCTTTGCACGTGCGCCCGTGTCTCGTCCGAGGTGTCCCCCATTGCGTACAGCAGGTTGTCGACCACCGTTCGCCACGGTAGAAGCCTGGGGTCCTGAAACACATAGCCAATTGTGGCCGGGCCGCCCTCATCATTGGCCACGATGACACGACCCTCGGTGGGAGACTCCACACCGGACACGATGTTGAGAAAGGTGCTCTTACCACAACCCGACGGTCCCACCATCGACACAAAGCTCTGACCACTCACCTCGATATCCAGTCCATCGAGAGCCCGGATGGTCGGTTGGAGCTTGGTGGGTGGCGGGAAGTCCTTGACCAGCCCCTCCGATCTCAGCAGGGCCATGTCACGACCCGCCGAGGTCTCACGTCAGCCTCTCCAAGGTCAAACCCGAGGTGGCCGCTCCCCTGTCGGAACCGATCGCGACTATGTCTGAACGCCAGCGGTGCGCCATACGCATCAGGCGCTCGAACACCCCGCGATCGACTGCAATCACCACAGCCAAGATGACCAGGCCCCAGCCCATCAGCCCGTCGAAGTTGCTGGCGTCGTACCAGTAGTGGGCGCGATGCCCTGCACCCTGGGTGTTACCAAACCACTCCACGAGTGTGACGGCACCCCATCCGGCCAGGACGCAAACGCGAAATCCCGCCATCAGGTATCCGGCCATCGAAGGAAGGACGAGGTGTCGTGCCTGCAGCTTGAAGGGAACCTCATAGGCATCGGACATGTCGCGCAGACCCCTTGGCACGGCCAGCGACCCTTGGAACGTATTGACAACCAACATCGGGGTTGCCGAGACGCAACAGACGAAGACAGGCCCGATATTGCCGAAGCCGAACCACATGACTGCCAGCAGTGCCCAGATGAACGCTGGAAGGGCGATCCCCACGATGACCAGGTCGGTGAAATACGCCTGAACGCGCCAGCTACGGCCCATCAGGTAGCCGATGATCAGCCCCACCACCAACACGATGCTCAGGCCGACGCCTGCCCGCGCCAAGCTGATCAGGAGATTGTGCATCAGCTCGTTGTTGATGACCCCCCACGTCGCACCCTCGTACGGCCTATTCCACTCCTCGAACAGGAACTGCAGCGTCCCGAGCGGCGTGGGCACCCTGGTACCGACCGTCCCGCCAAGCTGCCAGAGGAGGACGAGCACCAGACGCGAGGTCCAGCGCGCCGTCTTGTCGGCCAGGACAAAGGCCTTGATGCGGCCCCACACGCCGGGACGCGGACTCGGTGCTGGCTGGCTCTCGACCATCATCAATACCTGAGAACGTCCTCGCCTCGCTTGAGTCGGTAACGAAACACGAAGCGCTCCAACCGCATCAGCACTACACGTTCGATGAACAAGACGAAGATGACGAAGAAGAACATCCACGCCAGGAGATCGGGCACGGCAAAGATCTGGAATGCCTTGCGCAACTGCACGCCGACCCCTGTCTGGCCACCAAATGTCTCGGTCAGGGCTCCCAGCTTCCACGAATCTGCGAAAGACACACGTGCTCCCGCGAAGAGAAATGCATAGAACGAGGGGAACACGATGTGACGGAGGGCTGCCGAGGTCGACCGGCCATATGCACGGCTCATGGCGAGGAGGTCGCGGTCGACGCTCTCCACGCCTTCGGCGACGTTGAGTGCCACGATCGGAAGAACCAGGATTGCGACCACCACCGCCGGGCCGGTGTCTCCGATCCCGAACAGCAGAAGGGAGAGGACCGCATACACGATCAAGGGGACGTTGGCCGCCAGATAGACCAAGTCGAAGAAGAAGCTCTTGGCATATCGGAAGCGTCCCATCAGGATCCCAATTGGGATACCGACCACAACGGCGGCCCCCCAGCCGTACATGACCTTGCGCAGCGTCTCCCAGAAGTTGACGAACACCGTGCCCGGAGCCACGTTTCGTGTCGGATCGCCGACGATCAGACCCCACATTCGCTGGGCGACGAGCCATGGGCTGGGCACGTACTCGAATGTCTCGTTTCTCAGATAGAAGTGGGCCAGGGTCCAGACTGCGAAGAAGGTCAGGGCTCCCAGCAGCGAGTATCCGGCGGCCCGGCGCCGGATACTCGCTGCTGTCTCGGCGACGTCGACGCCAGGGGTACTGGCCTCTCTAATCGCCTCCGGATCGATTTCGGATGTCAGGGGATCCGACACGTCTCCTCTCCGGTCGCCGGGTCGATGCAGACGTGGGTCGTCATGTCGAGGTCCTCGCTGATCAAGCCGGCCCGACGCAGGATCTCGGTGATCTCCTCCTCGCCATTGATCCAGTCCTCGTCCAGGTAGGGACTATCGACGAACCAGTCGAACTGGTCGTCGAAGTAGCCCTTGATGAACTCGATCTGCTCGGGTGACTCCGAGGCGAAGTGCTGGGGATAGGCGTCGATGATCGCCTCGCGGTTGGCAGCCCACTCCTGTAGCGCCCGATCCCAGACTTCGAGGAAGAAAGCAACCTCGCCGGGATGATCCTCATACCAGTCGAGCAGGGCGACGAAGTTGTTGCTGTTCATACCCTCGTGACCGGGTTGA
>CAZSOF010000050.1:10466-12588 GCA_964607685.1 uncultured Acidimicrobiaceae bacterium
CGAGCCCGCCTTCCCGTCGTACAGGGTCCGCACTGCACCGGAAGCGAGCTCGGGAATGGCCTGGGTCGGGTCGATGATCCCGGCGCAGAACTCACCCTCGAGGACCAGGTCGGGCATGACCTGGTAGTCGGCGGTGGCCATCGGCAAGTCGCTGGAACCTTCGGCGATCTCGCGGCCATCCAAGTCGTCGGCCAGGGCCTGCCAAACCGTTGAGCCTCCCACGAAGCTCTCGACGCCGATAACACAGCCGGCGGGGAGGTCTGCGAACGTCTGCCAGTCGGTATTCGCGGCATCGACGATCACTACGTCCTTTGCCTTGTTGAACTTGCCGAACGTTGCAGTGTCCACGCCGAGCTCGGACTCCAGGACGGGCGTCTCATAGCTGCCGATCGAGACGACGTCTGCGTGACCTCCAGCGAAGACGCCCAGCTCGTCCCAGGTTTCGCTGCGGATTATGCGGTAGCCCGATTCCTGCTCCATCTCCTCGAGGATCCCCTCGTCGACTACCCAATCCCAGGCGGGGTCGGGGGCGAAGGCGAAGCGGATGGATCCCGCAATTCCGGTGTCGGCACCGATCGAGGTCTCCTCCGTGGTCTCACCTTCGTCGGAGCCGCAGGCGGCGGTGAGTAGCGCAATCAACACCGCGAGAACGGTTATGAAACGAAATTTCGATCTCATGTGTCTCCTCCAGGGTCATCCAGGCCGCTGGTTCACAGCCTCGGATCCCAGGATGAAAGATACAGAATGCCGAATGGCGAATTCAAGCGAAATCGTCATCTTTCGCGCCTGGCAGCGATTGCAGCTGGATCAGGAGCGTTTGGTCTCGTCGGCGACGAAACGCTGCACCTCTGGCTTCACCGTCTTTCCCAGGGCGTTGCGGGGCAGCGAGTCGGCGAAGAGGAAGTCCTTGGGCACCTTGTGGGCTGCCAGCCGGTCCCTGACCCATTGGCGCAACTCCTCCGCTTCCACGGAGCGGGCGGTCACCACCACCGCCACCACTCGCTGGCCCCACTCTTCGTCGTCGATGCCGACTACTGCTGCCTCGCTCACTGCCTGATGGCCGAGGAGGACCTCTTCGATCTCCAGCGCCGATACCTTTTCGCCTCCGGTCTTGAGGATGTCTACCGAGGAGCGTCCCAGGATCCGGTAGCGGCCCTCTTCGATGACGGCGGTGTCGCCGGTGTGGAACCAACCGTCGGCGGTGAAAGCGACCCGGGTGTCATCGGGACGCTCCCAGTACTCGAGGAAGACGCTGGGGCCCCGCACCTGGATCTCACCGGGTTCCCCTAGCGGCACCGGCCGGTTGTCTTCATTCATCAATCTCACCTCGACCCCGGGAAGCGGGGTACCCACAGACCCGGGGACCCGCTCCCCCCGGTAGGGGTTCGAGAGAGCCATCCCGATCTCGGTCATCCCGTAGCGCTCGACAAGCGTTTGACCTGAAAGCTCCCGCCACCGTTCCAGTACCGGGATTGGCAGCGCGGCCGATCCAGACACCATGAGACGGAGTCGACCGGCAGCAGCCTTGAACCCCTCCCGCTCCTCGGGGGAGAGCCCTTCGAGGTGGGCGATCAATCGGTGATAGATCGTGGGTACCGCCATGTACAAGGTGAGCTCACCGGCGGCGATCCGCCCGGCGACGGTGGACGCGTCGAATGCCGGCAACATGTCGCAGCGGGCTCCGCTCCAGAGCGCACAGGCGGTCACGTTGACGATGCCGTGGACGTGGTGGAGAGGCAGTGTTAGCAGGATGCGATCGGTGTCATCCCACTCCCAGGCCTCCACCAGGGATTCGATCTGCGCGGTGATGTTGGCGTGGGTGCTGACCACCCCCTTCGGCCGGCCGGTGGTCCCGCTGGTGAACAAGATCATCGCCCGTCGGCCCGGATCGACAGCCGGGAGATCGGTCGGCTCGGCCTCCAGCTCGTCTACTCGGAGTTGCGGTATGCCTCGTGCCTCGGCAAGCGGGTTCAGCATGCCGGCGTACAGGGATGAAGACACCACCACCTCGGGCGTCGTGGTATCGAGCACATACTCCAGCTCCGGGGCGGGATGGGTGAGGCACAGCGGAACCGCCACTCCTCCCGCTCGCCAGATCGACCACTGGGTCGTCACATACCGG
>CAZSOF010000051.1:0-1317 GCA_964607685.1 uncultured Acidimicrobiaceae bacterium
TGTGGGAACAACTCGAGGTCCTCGTCGGCCAGCCTCACCTCGTGGATCCTGGCCAGCACTCCCGCCAGTTGCTCCGCCCATTCGAATGGATTGGAGGGGGTCAGGTCGGGCAACCCCTCCACGAAGGACATGAGGATCGCCTGCTCGGGGAACACGTCATCGTTGTCGACCCACAGGGGTGCGGGAGCGGGCACGTTTGTCCGCTGCAGCAGCTCGAGGGCACGCATCTCCCGATATGCCGCGGTCTCCTCTCGTGCGTGGGATGACGGTCCGTAGCGGCGAAGCACCAGACGGGTGGAACCGTCTACCAGCACATCCATGGTGGCACCCAGCCCACTCTCGATGCGATGGGAATGCAGCAGCGAGCCGGCGCCGATCGCATTCCGGACACGGTGCAATTGTTCTTCGGTGGGGAGAGGGGCGTACTGCATCGACTTGGTGTTTGGCTCGAGATCCAGTGTGAGAGTCTGCCTGCAAACTCCCGGGGGTGGGAACGCGGCCCGCCTTTTTGGAAGAATCGCGGTCTCGTGGAGGTGCGGGGAGTCGAAACCCGCCCCTTGATGCTGGCGAGTGTCGACTGGTGGCTGATTTTCAGCCACCGCAGGGGATTTTACTAGGTGCCGGATTCAAGTCGTGGCGTCTGGTGTCAGCCAGTTATGAGCCGAATGGCTATAGCTATGTCCGCAACGAGAAGCCCCGGTTGACCGGCTGACGTTTCGTCCCTTGCGGCCCCAGGGAGATGCAGGCCGCAAAGCCAGAACCCCGAGCCCGGAGGAGCCTGACCCGGGGTTCTTAGTTGTCGCTGAGGTGTGTGACTCAGACGCATTGTCTATCGGCGTCGTCATGCCTGGAACTTGAAGGTCAGGTTTGCGGCTTCTCCGGGGCTTTTAGGTCGGTGCGGATGAGTGGCACCCAATCAGGGTCGGTTTTCATTTCGGATAGGGCATGTGTGGCACACAGATAGCCGGCCGGTGTGATGAACACGGCTGGTTGGTCGCATCGTCGACACTTGCTCTTGGTGTCTGTTGTATCGCCCATAACCGGCGCTCCCCCTCGCTGCCGTTGGTGGAACCGCTTCCCGGTTCAACCCAGCTTGGCTGTAATCGGCATGTTCAGCGGAGAGACTTGGGTATCAAATCCAGACTGCACCCAACGAACTAGTCATCGCGAAAGAACCCGTCACCGGCTGGCCGTAGCCTCCCGACGTGAGCTGCACGCCTGTCACCACGGAGATGGCCGACCTGCTGGACCAACTCCGATCATGGCCCAACGTCGATATCACAGACCTTCGGAGACGTCCCGAATGGAAGCTGGCCC
>CAZSOF010000051.1:1417-12570 GCA_964607685.1 uncultured Acidimicrobiaceae bacterium
CAATCCTGGTCTGGTCGAACCAGCGTTTGGTTCGACAACATGATGTGAACAGGAAGAATGACTCTTCCTGCATGGTGGAGGTGCGGGGAGTCGAACCCCGGTCCGCTAAGCCGTCAGCGCTGGCATCTCCGAGCGCAGTCGTCAGCGAGCTTCGAGCGCAAGAACCCTGACGACGAGTTTCCCTGCGTCTATCCGGAGTAGGTCTTGGCCGCCAGGTCCCGGAATCCCGGGCGGAGCATCCCGCATTGCGACGCCCTGACCTGATCGGGCGGGAGCCGACCAGGAGGACGGGCTACTCAATCAGGCAGCCAGTGCGAAGTTGTCTTCGGCACTTGTTGTTGGTTCCGGTTTGTTGACGGGGTCCCGGAGACCCCGGCTCGCTTCCAACGCCTCAACACTCAACGTCGAAACCGTTTCACCCCCGTTGTTGGGTGAACCATGCATTCTAGCGGTGGTGCTTTCACTGACCCAACCGCGTTCTCGAGGCGGTTGGCCCCGTATACGGGGCCAACTACCTGAGGTTCCGTGGCCCGCGACGCGTGGCCCGTTCCATTTCCCGGGCGTGCTCGCGGTCGCGGAGGGTTTGGCGTTTGTCGACCGTGGTCTTGCCGCGCGCCAACCCCAGCTCGACCTTGGCCTTGCCGTCCTTGAAGTAGACCTGGAGCGGGACAAGGGTGAGCCCCTTCTCGGCGATGGACCCGGCGATCCGGTCGATCTCGCGCCGGTGGAGCAGCAGCTTGCGCTCCCGTTCCGGCTCGTGGCCTCCGTCGCGGGCGAAGTCGTAGGGACCGATGTGGGCCCCCACCAGGTAGGCCTCCCCGCGGCGGACGTCGCCATAGGCGTCCTTGAGCTCCATCTTGCCCTCACGAAGCGCCTTCACTTCCGATCCGAGGAGGGCGAGACCAGCCTCGAAGGTGTCGATGATGGTGTAGTTGCGACGGGCCCGGCGGTTGGTTGCCACCACCTTGACCCGCTGCGGGCGCTCCTCGTCGGCCACGATCAGAAACCGGTTGGGACGTCGGGCCCGGTTCCCTCGGCGTCGCGCAAGTACTTGCTGAGACCGAGCATCGAGCCGATGATCCCCGCCAGGGCCCCGAATATCAGGAACAGCATGCCCCACCGGAAGAAGAACTCTTGACTCACATCCAGCCGGAAGAGCACGAACGTCTCTCCGGCGCGGGCCAGGTTGGTCGCACCCAGCCAGACGGCCAACACCGCCAGAGCCGCTCCCACCAGACCCTCGATCATCCCTTCGAGGAGAAACGGTATCCGTATGAACCAGTTCGAGGCCCCCACCAGTTTCATGATCGACACCTCGTCGCGACGGGCATAGATGGCGAGCCGGATGGTGTTGGCGATGAGGACGACCGCGGCCACACCGAGAACGATGGCCATCCCTAGACCCAGCACGTTGAGGACGTTGGAGAGGCTTTGCAGTTGCTCGATCGATTCAGCAGCGGTCGCCACCTGGCGGACCGTCCCGGTCCGCTGCTCGAGCCGGAAGCGAACCGAGGAGTGGAGCTCGATGTCGGTCAGCTCGATCCTGATCGACGCCGGGAGGATCGTCGGGTCGATGTCCAGCAACTCCTCCTGGCCTGCGAACAACTCCTGATATTCCCCCCAGGCCTGGGTCTTGTCCCAGTAGAAGGCCAACTCCACCTCTTCCCAGGTCTGGACGTCGACGAGTAGTTCGTTGTGGGCCCCGATGGGCACACCGTTCTCGCCTTCGTCGTTGAGGAAGGCGATCACGTGAACCCCTTCCTGCCAGGCGAGAGTGTTGAGCCGCAGGATCTCGTTCACGACGAGAGCGCCTAACGCCAGGGTGAGGGAGATGAACACCGCCAGCACCGCCCCGACGACGATGAGGATGTTGCGGCGTAGGGAGATCATCGCCTCCTTGAGCAGGAAGAGGATGCGGCTCATGCCTCCTGTGCCTCGTATCCGCCGGCTTCGTCGTCACGCACCACCTTGCCGCTCTCCAACGCCACCACCCTTCGCTTCATGGCGTCGACGATGGAGAAGTCGTGGGTGGCCATCACGATCGTGGTTCCGGTGCGATTGATTCGGTCGAGGAGCTTCATGATCCCCACCGAGGTGCCGGGGTCCAGGTTCCCGGTCGGCTCGTCACAGAGCATGATCGGGGGGCGGTTGACAAAGGACCTGGCCACGGAGACCCGCTGCTGTTCACCACCCGAGAGCTGTCGGGGATAGCGGTCGGTCATGTCGGCCAGGCCCACGAGCTCGAGGACCTGCTCCACCTGGGGGCCGATGACCGACTGCGGCCGTCCCAGGACCTCCAGGGCGAAGGCGACGTTCTCCCGGACGGTCTTGTTGGGCAACAGCTTGTAGTCCTGGAAGATCGTGCCCACCGATCGGCGCAGAAAGGGGATCTTCCACCTCGGCAGGGTGGTGATGTCCTTGCCGGCCACCCAGATTTTGCCCCTGGTGACGGGTTCGTCCCGAAGCATGAGCCTGATCAGGGTCGACTTGCCGGACCCCGAGGCTCCGACGAGAAAGACGAACTCGCCCTTCTGGATATCCAGCGAGACGTCATTGGCGGCCACGATGCCGCCTTCGTAAACCTTGGTGACGTGGTCGAGTCTGATCATGAGGATCGGAACCGAAGTCTCCCAGCTTCGGGGTGGAAAGCCGGGGAAAACCGGACGGTAACGGGCATCGGCGGATTACGAGGAATTGTGGCCGGCTTCGTATTCGGACCGCCGCCAGCGGAGATAGGCCTCGACAAACCCGGTCAGGTCGCCATCCAAGACGGCCTGAACATTGCCCACTTCGTAGCTGGTGCGCAGGTCCTTGACCATCTGATATGGCTGGAGGACATAGCTGCGCACCTGACGACCCCATGCTGCCTCGCCTTGCTCGCCACGGATCTCGTCGAGGTGCTCCTGTCGCTCCAGACGCCCCCGCTCTGCGAGCTTCGCCTTCAGCATGGCCATCGCCCGGGCCTTGTTCTGCAGTTGGGAACGCTCGTTCTGGCACTGCACGACGATGCCGCTCGGCAGGTGGGTGATCCGAACCGCGGAGTCGGTCTTGTTGACGTGCTGGCCACCTGCTCCCTGGGCCCGATAGGTGTCGACGCGCAAGTCGTCCTCGTTGATCTCGACGTCGGCTTCGTCGCCGAGATCGGGCACGACATCCACACCAGCGAAGCTGGTGTGACGGCGGGCATTGGCGTCAAAGGGGCTGATCCGGACCAGACGATGGACTCCACGTTCGGACTCCAGGGTCCCATAAGCCCTATCACCCTTCACCGTGAATGTCGCCGACTTGATGCCCGCCTCGTCGCCCTCGGTGACTTCCTCCACGGTGACCGAGAACCCGGACTCGCTGAGAAAGCGCTGATACATCCGGGCCATCATCTCCGCCCAATCCTGGGCATCCACCCCACCTGCACCGGCGTGAACACTGAGAATGGCATCGGCATCGTCGTATTCGTCGAAGAACAGCGATTCCAGCTCCAGGTCGTCGAGAGAGCCGGCGGCACCCTGGAGCAGGGCGATGGCCTCGTGGCGCGACTCGTCGTCGTCGGCCTCTGCGGCGAGCTCGATCAAGACTTCTGCATCCTCGATCTGTCTGCCCAGGCCATCGACTCTGTCGAAGAGCGACTCATAGCGGGCCAGCCTCTGGCTGACCACCCTGGCCTCGGAGGGATCATCCCAGAGGTCAGGGGATGCCACTTTCTTCCTCAGCTCCTCGAGCTCTTCGGACTTACCCTCGAGGTCGAGGAATCCCCTTGCCTCGGCCAGGCGATTGCGCAGCTCGGACGCGAATGAGATGGGGTCGGTGATCTCCACGTTGGATCCCAGTCAGGTGGCGGCGCCATGGCAGCGCTTGTACTTCTTGCCGCTGCCACACGGGCAAGGATCGTTGCGGCCGATCTTCTCTGAAGTGACCGGCTTGCTGGGGCCTCTGCCCCCGGTGGGGTTGGCCTGCACCCGCTGTGGTTGGGTCTTGGGTTGGGCGACCTCGACGTGGAACAGATAGCGGACAGCATCCCGCTTCACCGAGTCCACCGTGTCCATGAACATGTCATAGCCCTCGCGCTGATACTCGGAGAGCGGATCGCGCTGTCCCATGGCCCGTAGCCCGATTCCGGCCCGCAGATAGTCCATCTCGGACAGATGCTCCCGCCACTTGTTGTCGATCACCGACAGCATCACCGACTTCTCCACCCGGGCCAGAACCTCTTTGCCGAGCTCCTCCTCCCTCTCGTCATAGCGAGCCAACGCCTCGTCGACGGCGAAGTCGACCACGTTGTCGATGCTGTAACCGCCTTCGAACTTGGAGACGTCGATCTTCGTGGGATAGAACTGCTCCAACTCCCGCTTCAGGGCATCCCAGTCCCATTCACTCTTGGGCAGACCATCGAATTCCGCCTCCACCAGGGTGGCGACCGCATCCTCGATCCATTTGGTTATCAGATCCTCGGAGGCCGTCCCCTCGAGAATGGACTTCCTCCAGGCATAGATGTTCTCCCGCTGGGTGTTCATCACCTCGTCGTACTTCAAGACGTTCTTGCGGATCTCGAAGTTCTGTGACTCGACCTGACGCTGCGCACGTTCGATCGACTTGCTGACCATCCTGGCCTCGATCGGCTGATCCTCGGGCATCCGCAGCCGGTCCATGATCCCGGCAACCCACTCCCCCTGGAATCGACGCATGAGATCGTCCTCGAGCGACAGATAGAAACGGCTCTCCCCGGGGTCACCCTGACGCCCCGACCGACCACGAAGCTGATTGTCGATGCGTCTCGACTCGTGACGCTCGGTCCCCACCACGTAGAGGCCGCCGGCGTCGATGACTTTCTGCTTGTCGGGCTCGATCTGGCTGGCGAACTCCTCGGCGAGCTTCTTCTCCAGCTCCTCGTAGGACGGGTCGGAGGCATCGACACCACGTCGCTTCAGCTCGGTCTTGGCCATGCCCTCCGGGTTGCCGCCAAGCATGATGTCAACACCACGACCTGCCATGTTGGTCGCCACGGTCACGGCCCCCGGACGACCTGCCTGGGCGATGATGTCGGCCTCGCGAGCGTGGTGTTTGGCGTTGAGCACCTCATGCTTGATGCCCACCTTGTCCATCGCCTGGGACAACATCTCGGAACGCTCGATGGAGATGGTGCCCAGGAGCACCGGCTGGCCGATCTCGTTGCGGGACTTGACGTCGTCGATGAGGGCCCCGAACTTGCCCGCCTCCGTCTTGTAGACCAGGTCACCCTGATCGGCACGGGCAACGGGCTCGTTGGTCGGGATCACCACAACCTCGAGGTTGTAGATCGAGGCCAACTCCGCTGCCTCCGTCTCGGCGGTACCGGTCATGCCGGCGAGCTTGTCGTAGAGCCGGAAGTAGTTCTGCAGCGTGATAGTGGCCAGGGTCTGGTTCTCCTCCTTGATGAGGACCCCCTCCTTGGCCTCGATCGCCTGATGCAAACCCTCCGAGTAACGACGCCCCTCGAGAACCCGCCCGGTGAACTCGTCGACGATCTTCACCTCGCCGTGATCGATCAGATACTCGACGTCCCTGTGATAGAGCGTCTCCGCCTTGAGCGACGTCTCCAGGTGATGAACGAAATCGACTGCCGCGTGGTCGTAGAGATTCTCCACCCCGAGGATCTGCTCCACGCGGGCAACGCCCTCCTCGGTGACGAGAACCTGGCGTTTCTTCTCGTCTACCTCGTAATGAACCTCCTCCTGCAGACGACGGGCGATCCGGGCGAAGTCCCGGTACCACTTGGCGCTGTCGCTGAGCTTGCCGGAGATGATGAGTGGGGTCCGGGCCTCGTCGATGAGGATCGAGTCCACCTCGTCGACGATGGCGTAGACATGTCCCCGCTGCACGCGGTTCCCCGCGGCCATGGCCATGTTGTCCCGCAAGTAATCGAAACCAAACTCGTTGTTCGTCCCATAGGTGATATCGGATGCGTATGCGGGGTGACGATCCGCGGTGGGCATGTTGTTCAAGATCAGACCCACCGTGAGACCGAGGAACCGGTGGACTTGACCCATCCACTCGGCATCTCGACTTGCCAGGTAGTCGTTGACCGTGACCATGTGAACGCCCGAGCCGGTGAGTGCGTTGAGATAGGCCGGCATGGTTGAGACCAGGGTCTTGCCCTCACCGGTCTTCATCTCCGCCACCATGCCCCGATGGAGCGCCGCGGCACCGACGACCTGCACGTCGAAGTGACGCTGACCAAGGACTCGCTTCGCCGCCTCACGTACGACGGCAAACGCTTCGACCTGGATGTCGTCGAGCTCCTCGCCGTTGACCAGTCGGTCTTTGAATTCGGTTGTCTTGGACTTGAGCTCTTCGTCGCTGAACTTCTCGAACTGCGGCTCGATCTCGTTCACCGCATTGGCAATCCGGTGGAATTCCCTGAGGGTTCTGCCTTCGCCAGCTCGAAGAACCTTCTGAAAGATAGGCATCTGGCCCCTTCATGGTACCGGTCTCGGCGCCTTGACCGGAGTCACCCGGGGTGACTCCGGAGTGTCGGCGAAGCTATCTGATGTTGATGAGACCTTCCCGATAAGCCCAGTTGACCGCTTCGAAGCGGGACTTCATGCCCAGCTTGTCCAGGATGTTCCGGACATGATTGCGAACCGTGTTCTCGGAGATGAATAGCTGTTCGGCGATCTCTCGGGAGGTCTTGCCCTCGCCGACGAGGCCGAGAACCTCGATCTCCCTGCCGGTGAGCTCGGGACGTCGGATGGAGGTGGCGCCGTCGTGACGCAGCAGATCGCGGAGAGCGGAGAACAGCTTGCCCCCCATGGCCGGCGACACCGCGGCTCCGCCGTCCAGGACCTCCCTCATTGCCGACACCAGCCGGGGCAACGGCGTGTTCTTGGTCAGGTATCCGGATGCTCCCGCCTTCACCGCAGCCAGCAGATCCTCGGCCGACTCGGACGCAGTGAGGAGAACGACCCGACTGCGAGGGCTGGCTTTGATGATGGTCGCCACCACCTCGAGACCCGACATGCCGGGCATCAGCAGGTCGAGCATCACCAGGTCGGGCTCGTGCTCGCGAGCCAGGTCGATACCGGCCATGGCGTCGGCGGCCACCCCGGCGACCTGAAAACCCTCCTGGGTGAACGCGACTTTCAGAGCCTCCCGAAACAGCTCGGCGTCATCGACGATCAGTACGGATGCCGCCACTTGTCAACAGATCGTGATCGGTGGACTAGTCACGTGAAGGGGACACTAGTGACGTTTTCGACGACATTGGCTGAAACAACCCCGCGGACGTTGCCGGGGCCAAGAGCTGCAATCGCCGCCAAAACGGTGGATCCGGTGGTGACCACGTCGTCGACGATCCACACCGGCGATGGGGGGAACACACGCACCCTATATGGAGCGACCGGTCGCGAGTGGTCGCGGCCCGCCCGACGGGGTGCATGGAGTGGGGCCTGAAGTGCGTCGATCACCGGCACCTCGAGCAGCGAAGAGAGCCGCTGAGCGATGAGACGGGCCGGGTCGACCCCGTACTTGAGTCTTCTCGACCATGACCTCGGCACCGGTACCAGCGGGAGAGGAGTGAGCCTGGGAGCGAGAACCTCGGCGGTGAGCGTGGCAAATGAGGTCATCCCCTGATACTTGAGCTGGTGGACGAGCTTCTTCGCCGCCCCCTCGTGCCGGAAGGCGGCCACCAGCCTGACCCCGCCCGGGAGCAGACGATCGGGGGCGGGACGCATGGAAACAGCACATGATCGACAGATACGCCCTCGGCCCATGCTGTGACACGCGAGGCAGACCATCCCCTGACCGTATGGGTCCGCCGGGACATTTACCGCTCTGTGAGTGGAATGTGAGGCGATCTCGCGTTTTTCACTCACAGAACGGGTTCAATCACCCTCAGGTGCCCTCCTGCCAGCCGCTCAGATACTCGATCTGCTCGGTGGTGAGCGTCTCCAGATCTCCGCCCAGATGCTGCAGCTTGATCGAGGCCACCTGGTCGTCAATCTCTTTGGGGAGGGTGTAGATCTTGGGCTCCAGGGAGTCCCGGTTGACCACCAGATACTCCGCTGCCAGGGCCTGGTTGGAGAACGACATGTCCATGACGTCGGCGGGGTGGCCCTCGGCGGCCCCCAGGTTGACCAGACGACCCTCGGCAGCAACCAGGATCCGCCGCCCATCGGGCATCTCATACTCCTCCAGATTGTCTCGGACCCGCCGTCGCGCTGAGGCCTCGGCGTTGAGTGAGGCGAGATCGAGCTCGATGTCGAAGTGTCCGCTGTTGGCCAGGATCGCCCCGTCCTTCATCCGGGCGAAGTGCTCGGAACGCAACACATGTTTGTTTCCGGTCACCGTGATGAAGATGTCGCCCACCTCGGCCGCGTCACGGGCAGTCATCACCCGATAGCCACTCATCGCCGCCGACAGGGCCCGAACCGGATCCACCTCGACCACGATGACCTTGGCTCCCATACCATCGGCGCGGTTGGCCACACCTCGCCCGCAATCGCCGTAACCCACGACAACCAGGTTCTGACCGGCCAGGAGGATGTTGGTTGCCCTGATGATCCCGTCCAGAGTCGACTGTCCGGTCCCGAAGTGATTGTCGAACAGGTGCTTGGTGGCCGAGTCGTTGACCGCCACCACGGGCACCCGGAGCGTCCCATCGGCGCTCATGGCCCTGAGCCGGATCACACCCGTCGTGGTCTCCTCGGTGGAGCCGATGACCTCGAGGTCACGTCGATCGCTGTGGAGGACAGTCGCCAGATCGGCACCGTCGTCCATGGTGATCGCCGGTGCATGATCGAGCGCGGCGTGGATGTGCTTGTAATAGGTGCTGTCGTCCTCCCCGCGGATGGCGAACACCGGAATCCCATCGGCCACCAGCGCTGCGGCCACGTCATCCTGGGTGGAAAGAGGATTGGAGGCGCAGAGAACCGGTTCCGCCCCACCGTCTCTCAGTGCGAGCATGAGGTTCGCCGTCTCGGCCGTGACATGAAGACAGGCCGCTACCACGTGTCCCTCCAGCGGGCGCTCGTCCCGAAATCGATCCCGCACCGTCTCCAGCACCTGCATGCGGCGACCGGCCCAGGCGATCCGGCGCGCACCCCCCTCGGCCAGATCGGGGTTGGCGATGTCGTAGTTCATCATCACTCTCAGTCCTCGGTCAACAGTCTCTTCAGGTTCTCAATTGTGGCCACCGGCACCGGATCCACCCCGAGTCGGTCGGCCAGCATGAAGGAGGCGAGGTCACCGACCACGGTCAGCGAAATGAGCCGGGCCAACGTCGAGGATCCCGAAGACGCCACTTCGGCCACCCAGGGCACGGCCTCACTGGTCAGAGCTCTGGTGTGGGTGATCCGCTTGCCGACGCGGTCGTGATCGGTGCGGTCGGTGAGCACCACGATTCCGACGTGCTCTCGAGTGGTCTCCGGCATGGTCTCCCAACCCGTCACCTCGTTGTGGTCCAGCTCGGGCAGCGACGAATACCAGGCGGGGATCTTGGCGTTCTCGTTGAACTGGGTCTTCCAGCGCTGGGCGACCGCCCGCGACACCGGCCCACCTCCATAGATGATCGGGATTCGCCCCTCCAGCCTTTCAGCGATCTTCTCCGCGTGCTGCCAGGCCTGACTCCCCTCGGCGATCATCTCGTCGGCCGTGTCGGCGGCCTCGAGGAGGGCCAGCCGCTGGTCATCGATGGACTTGGAGCTCTCGAGGAGCCTGACCACTCCGCCGAGCATGTATCCCACCGCGGCCCGCGGCTGCATCCCCACCGGGACTGCTATCCCCCGCCACCCGTGTTGGGCCGTCAGCTCGCCGAGGCGGCCGCCGGTGGTGATGCTGGCCACCGTCAGCCCCGACTCCCAGGCCGAGGTCACCATGTCGAGGGTCTCTTCGGTGTTGCCCGAGTAGGAGGCGGCGATCACCAGGGGCCGCTGCCGTATCGCCCAGGGTGGTATCGGCCCGTATCCCTTGTGCACCGACACTCGAGTCGCCGAGGGCAGGGCGATGGCTCCGGCATAGTCACCTGCGATCCCCGACCCTCCCATGCCCACATAGAGCACCTCGGAGAAAGTCCCGATGTGCGGCGCATCCACCTCTTCGGCCCAGCGCAGCTGATCTCCCAGACTGTTGATCTGGGACAGCATGTCACTCATCGGGCCCACCCTCCGCCTCGTCGACGAGCATGATCGGTATGCCATCGCGCACCGGGTACCGACGGCCACATTCGGTGCAGACCAACCGCTGTGCGTCGAGGTCCTCGACGAGGTCGGCCTTGTCCACAGGACAGACCAGAACCTCGGCGAGAGTGGGGTCGATGAGACTCATGATGCTCCTTCCACGATCTGACTCACCCGTCGCACCAGGGCATCCAGGGTCGGGGTGTCTGCTGCCTCGGCATTGAGACGAAGCAAAGGCTCGGTGTTGGAGGGTCGGACATTGAACCATTCTCTCCCGAGGTCGACCGTGAGCCCATCGAGATGGTCGGCTTCCGCATCCGGAAACGACTGCTCCACTCGTTCGATCGTGGATGCCGCGTCGTCGACGTGGAAGTTGATCTCACCGGAGGGGACGTAGCGCTCTACGTCGGCACGGATCTCCGACAGCGGTCTCCCGTCCTCGCTGACCACCTCGAGGAGAAAGAGCATCGCCAGCATCCCCGAATCTGCCCGATAGTTGTCCCGGAAGTAGTAGTGACCGCTGTGCTCGCCCCCGAAGATGGCTCCGGTGTCTGCCATCACCTGCTTGATGAAGCTGTGTCCGACCCGTGTTCGAACCGGGGTGCCACCGGCTTCGATCACTATCTCGGGCACCGATTTCGACGTGATGAGGTTGTGGACCACAACCGATCCCGGATGGTTGGCCAACATGCGCCGGGCGACGAGTGAAGTCACGGTGCTGCCCGGGAGCGATTGACCTCCATCGTCGAGAAAGAAGGCCCGATCGGCGTCGCCGTCGAACGCCACACCGAGATCCACGCCCTCCGAACCCATCAGTGTCTTCAGATCGGCGAGATTCTCGGGGACCAGGGGGTCGGCCGGATGATTGGGGAAGGTGCCGTCCGGCTCCAGATAGAGCCCGTGGAGGTGGGCTTCCAGTCGGTCGAACACCTGATTGATGGCGATTCCCGCCATGCCGTTTCCTCCGTCTACGGCCACTTGCAGGTCGCCAATGGAGGATGCCGGGAC
>CAZSOF010000052.1:0-7991 GCA_964607685.1 uncultured Acidimicrobiaceae bacterium
TCGGGCAACAAGGCGCCAATCCTCAGCCGCTGAGATCACCCGCTGATTCCAGTCATTGGCGGGTGGCCAGCTTTGTCCTTCATGAGGTGAGACCGCGAATCGGTAAGCCTCCGTGTGGTCGAGGACGAGATTGGAAATCGCAAAGACGTCAGGTGGCCAGGCACAAAGCTGATCCCACTTCGGTGCCGGGGAGAACGCTTTGAAAAAGGAGTCCAGGGTCTGCTCTGGAGAATCCACTTCAGGCGACTCAGGTGACTCCTGCGATGAGGTCGGTTTGAACGGCAGCAGTGTGGTATCGACCTCTTCCGAGACGGTTGGGTACTCTCCGCTGACGTTCGTCATCACGCCCTCTGCCTCGCGGCCCGCTGCCAACGAGCTGAAACCGACCGCGCAGACACCACGGGATCATCCCAGTCGACACCAATCGGACTCGTAGCCCGGTGTCCACTGGTCAGCCGACTCCAGAAGATGTGTTGCACGATTTGGAGGAGGTTGGCGGCAATGAAAGCCCGGTTCACCTCACCCTGATTTACTCTCCTGGTCTTCCAGGATCGCGCGACGCTCTTGAAATTCCTCGCGGTCGATCTCACCCCTGGCAAAGCGTCCTTGCAAGATCGCCAGAGGTGTACCCGCCTCGGTCGATTCCCTCCGACCAGGCAGGTTCCAGCCTTGCTGGACTCCCCATACGACCAGGGCAATCACTCCGACCACAAGAAGGATTTCGAAACCCATCATCATTGTGAATGGCCTCCTTTCATCCGCAATGGCGGTGACAGGTATCGGTGTCTTGGCTATGCACACACCCCCTTCCGTCTCGGGGTTGTAGAAGGGAGAACCGGACCTTCACCTAAAAAAGGCAAGAAGACCCTTCTCCTCCTTTGAGACTCTTGACCCATGTCAACCTTGGTCATAGGGGCTTTGGACCCTAAGTATCCAATTGAGCCAGACTTGACGCCCACAGGCTCGTGTCATTTCGCTTCCCTCTCCGGCGGTCGACCCGTAGCACCTCAGCCACACGCAATAGGCGGTATAGGCGCTGGGCAGCCTGCCACGTGGCATCCACCTGGCCCTGTCCGGGTACGATCTGGTATCGGATCCCATGATGGGGTGTATCCCGGAGGTGGGTGCCGCGTGAGGTGGAGCAGGTTCAAGCATTACTTCTGGCTCCCTCCCAGAGCCCACGGCGACTTGATCGAAGATCGCAGCGTCAGTTTCTTGGAGCTCTTCTATGACCTTGTCTATGTGGTTCTCATCGCCCAGGCGGCACAGAACCTTGCCGATGATGTCTCATGGCAGTCGACGTGGGACTTTGGTGTGGTATTCGGGTTGATTTGGATCGCCTGGTTCAACGGAACCATCTACTACGAGCTCCATGGCCGCGAAGACGGACGAACCCGAAGCGCCGTCTTCCTGCAGATGCTGTTGATCGCCCTCCTCGCGGTGTTCACCGCTGACGCTGCGGGAGAAAGCGGCAGGTCATTTGCCCTCACCTACTCCGCATACCTGCTGTTGCTGGCTTGGCTCTGGTACTCGGTCCGGTGGGACTCGGAAACATACCGGCTGGCCACAAGGCGCTACTACATATTGAGTGTGGTCACGCCGGTCGCCTTCGCTGCAACCGGCTTTCTCCCCAGTCGAGCTCGCCTTTGGGTGTGGGCGATTTGGGTGCTCGCTTGGATAGGTGGCTCGCTCTTGGCTGGTATGAGTTCCGAAACGGCCCGGGAGTTCGGCATCTCCTCGACCCACTCGCTGGTGGAGCGATTCGGCCTCTTCATCATCATTGTGCTCGGCGAGGTCGTCGTCGGTGTCGTGGCCGGACTCTCTGCATCGGACCGAACGTTTCTCACCGTTGCCACCGGCATGGTCGGGCTCATGGTTGGATTTGCCTTCTGGTGGAACTACTTCGACTTTGTCGGTCGACGAATACCCGACAATCGCACTCTGCCCCTCGCCGGCTGGATCTTCGCCCATCTTCCAGTGGCGATGTCCGTCGTTGCGACTGGAGCCGCCATGGTCAGCTTGGTCGAACACGCGGCTGACCAGCGCTCTCCGTTACGCACTGCCTGGCTGCTATCAGGCTCGGTCGCGGTGGGCCTGCTCTCGCTTCTGATCATCGTGCGTGCCCTCAACGACTACAGGAGGCTCCTGTCCGTCTATCGGCCACTTTCTGTATCGTTGGCTGTCGCCTCGGTCGCAATCCTCATCATTGGCTCGCTCACACCTCCCCCCTTGTTGCTCGTTGCCTCATTGGTGGTGCTTCTGAGTGTGGTGTGGTGGGTGGGAGTCAGCCGTTGGCTCAGCCTCGAAGATCCCAACCTCGCCCTTCCAGCAGGAGGAGCCGGGAAGCCATGAACGTCGAGGCAGAGTCTTCATATGACCCGATCGTGCAGGTATCTCCCGGCTACCCATACAACTGAGACGATGCCAGTGACCTCCTCGTCCTGGCTGGGAATCGTGTGCGCATATGGCGACAAGGTGATGCGAACATCGTTGTGGCCCAGCCGCCAAAGTCTGGAATTTCGACAACGGAAGATGCGAACGCAGAGCCCCCGACGTAGACCGCGCTTCGATCTGTCGGCCCTAGCTCTCAGGGTTGGGTTGCTGCGAGTGCTTCGTCAAGACGATCCAGGATCTCGTGTTGGAGGCCTACTTGGGTTTCGACGGCGGCGTATGCCTCTTCGATCGAACCTTGCTCTGCATCCCAGAAAGTGTTCCATGCCGCTAGCAATTCGGCGTCGCCGTAATCGGCGACGATCCCAGCGGCCATGTTGAATGCGCGAAAGCTAAGGAACAGGTTGTGTTCCTCCGCCGTTTCGAACCACCCAACGGTTTGAGCGAGGTCCTCGCGAAGTGTCAGCAGGTCATCGGGGAGGTCTGCGATTGCAGCCGGATCGCCGGTGAGCAAGTCGGAAGCTTCTACCTCCATTAGCGAGCGTGCGGCCGTGACGGCGGCTGAAACCCGCTCCACATCCTCGACCAACAGGGTGCGCTCGTCGAGGATCTCGGCTGCTTCTGCTTCAGCCTCCTCTGCCCGCTTCGACTCGTTGGCAGCATCATCTTTCGTTTCCGCTAGCTCGGTCTCGAGCGCCGTCTTTTCGTCAAGGAGTTCCTGGTGTTCATTGAGAGTCGTTGGTACTCTTCTGAGGTCGTTGGGTCAGAACATCCCGTCAAACAAAGACCCGTGATCACCCAAGTGCTTAGTACCAGTAATTGGTGACGATTCCTCATCGATCCTCCTCCAACGGCGCCCCCAACTATGGCCAAACCTAGCCGAACCGACACCCCCAGCCTCGTCGAACCCAATCATCGCGCAACCGAAAAGGCCGCAACGATTCGATACAGGACGGCACAAGTCCCATCCGAGACGCGCCGAAACGTCCGAAAGAACAGCGCCCCGAAGGTCGATTGGAGTCACTTGCGGGCGCCATCGTTGGAACCTGATGCAAAGCGGAAGATCGCGCGAGTTCTGATTGTTGGGGAACTCGATGTTCTCTGGACGGGAATGGCCATCGGGATCGAGCATGGGAGCTGACTTGGGCGGGACGCGATGCATGGTGATGAGAGGAGGGTCCTCGAAGGGCCTGTATTTCGTCGGCTCCGATCTGCCTTCAGGCACCGGTCAGCGCGATCGTCTTCTCCTCGCCTTCATGGGCAGCCCCGATCCCCGTCAAATCGATGGCCTGGGCGGAGCGCATCCGCTCACCAGCAAGGTGGCCGTAGTCACTCCCTGTGACCACGGCTTGGGCGAAGTCGACTACCTGTTCCTTCAGCTCGGTGTGGACAGCACGCTGGTCACGGACAGGCAGAACTGCGGCAACATCCTCGCCGCAGTGGGACCGTTCGCAGTCGAGCGGGGTCTGGTCGAAGCGACGTCCGATGACATTCATGTGCGCATCCACATGCTCAACACCGACGGTGTCGCCGTCGCCGGGTTCGGCTGTCGGGACGGGAGTCCGGTCTATTCGGGGGATGCGTCGATATCGGGCGTCCCCGGGACCGCGGCACCGATCCGTCTCGACTTCGAGGGAATGGCAGGGGGCAGCTCGGGGAGTCTCTTTCCAACAGGGAACGTCGTCGACCAGGTGGAAGGGGTGGATGCGACCCTGATCGACAACGGGATGCCCGTCGTGGTGATGGTTGCCGAGGACCTTGGGATCTCCGGCTACGAATCCTGTGATGAGCTGGAGACAAACGACTCCCTGAGGTCCCGGCTCGAGGGGATCCGCCTGGCCGCCGGCCCGATGATGAATCTTGGGGACGTGTCCGATACGACCGTTCCCAAGCTGACGTTGGTGGCGGCACCCAAGAACGGCGGCCATATCTCCACACGCACCTTCATCCCGCACAGGTGCCATCAGGCGATCGGCGTCCTCGGTGCTGTGTCGGTGGCAACCGCCGCCCTGCTCGAGGATTCCCCGGCGTCTCGCGTCTTCGATCGCTCCTTAGACATTGGAGCCGTCAGGCTGGAGCACCCGACTGGAAGCTTCGACGCCGTGGTCGACCTATCGGTCGACGGCGGTCACGTCGACGTGCACCGGGCGGGCATCATCCGCACAGCCCGGAAACTGATGGATGGACAGGTCTTTCCCCGCAGCTACTAGCGGTGACCTTTCAATTGAACCTCGACCTCGTTGAGCACTCGATAGCAGGCGAGGACCTGGCCCACCGAGGAGTTCGGTTCGCGACTTTGCGCGATCGCTGAGAAGAACTCCCGATCCTGCAGCTCGATGCCATTCACGGACACGGCCACTTTCGAAACGTCGATCGGATTGTCGTAGCCGTCGACCAGATCGTCATATCTGGCGATGTAGGTGCCGTTGTCACAGATGTAGCGGAAGAACGTCCCGAGGGGGCCGTCGTTGTTGAACGACAGGGCAAGTGTGCAGATCGCGCCACTCTCGGTCTGCAACTGGATCGACATGTCCATGGCAATCCCGAGGTCCGGGTGATGGGGGCCTTCCAGCCCGTTGACCGCCACCACCTTCTCGCCGGTCTGATACTGGAACAGGTCGACTGTGTGGGCGGCGTGGTGCCAGAGAAGGTGATCGGTCCAAGACCGCGGCTCACCCTTGGCGTTGATGTTCTCTCGACGGAAGAAGAATGTCTGAACATCCATCTGCTGGATCCTCAACTCACCGGCTTCGATCCGGCTGTGGATCCACTGATGTGAAGGGTTGAAACGCCGGGTGTGGCCGACCATGCACACCAACCCGGTCTGCCTCTGGACCCGGTCGACCTCGAGGGCGTCCTCCCAGTTGTCCGCCAGCGGGATCTCTACCTCGACATGCTTTCCTGCCTCCATACACCGGATCGCCTGGGCGGCGTGCATCTGGGTCGGTGTGCAGAGGATTGCTGCCTCGATGTCGTCCAGAGCGAGCGCCTCGTCCAGGTCGGTGAAAGCATGTTCGATGCCGTATTTGGCGGCTACCTCCTCGGTCGGCTGGAGTCTCCGCCCGACCAGGCCAACCACTGCGACGTCGTCGATCTTCTCGATCCCGTCCAGGTGTTTGATACCAAAGGCGCCGGCGCCGGCGAGTATCACTTTCATATGTCGTCCCTTTCCTCTCTATCTGGATCGTTCACAGAGGCGACTCTTCTGGCCAGTACAGCCTCATCGGGTTGTCGACGAGCAGCCTCTCTTGCAGCTCCTCCGTGGGCGCGATAAGGGGAATGAAGTCGACGAGCTTGCCGTCGTCCGGCATATGGGACTTCATGTTCGGGTGGGGCCAGTCGGTGCCCCACAGGACTCTGTCGGAGAAGGCCTCCACCACCCTGGCCGCAAACGGCACTACATCCCGGTAGTCGGGCGGTCCCATGATCGACAACCTCTCTGGGCAGGCCACCTTGCACCAGATGTTCTCGTTCTCTTCGAGAAGCCTCAGCAGCAGGCCGAATTCCGGGCCTTCAGGGCTGCGGGAGACGTCAGGCCGTCCCATGTGATCCAGGATCAGCGTTGCCGGGATCGCCGATATGAAGTCATACATGCCAGGGAGGTCGGCGGCCTGCAGGTAGATGACAACGTGCCATCCGAGCCGCTTGATGCGATCCACCAATTCCAGGACGGTACCTTTAGGAGGCGGGTCGGCGAGACGTGGCAGGAAGTTGAACCGAATCCCTCGCACGCCGGCGGCGTCCAGGCTGCCCAGATCCTCCTCGGTGGTGTCGCTCCTCACTACGGCCACACCTCTGGCACGCCCGTCCGAGTCGACCAGGGCATCGACCAGTGCTCGGTTGTCCGTCCCGTGACATGAGGCCTGAACGATGACGTTGCGATCGAAACCCAGATGGTCGCGTAGCTCCCAGAGCCTCTCTTTGGGAGCGTCGGCAGGGGTGTACTTGCGCTCGGGTGCGTAGGGGAAGGCCTCTGCCGGCCCGAAGACGTGGCAGTGCGCATCGACGGCCCCGCGTGGGACCACGAACTGGGGTCGCGACGGGTTCTGGTCGAAGACGAGCCATCCCTCGTCCAATGAAGACTCCTTCACACCGGCAGCGCGGTCATCGTAGGAGGCGTCCACCATCGGCCCCCGCCACATCCCAAGGACACGGCTGCGTGTGGCCAACCGAGGAGGATCGGAGACCCGGCCTGCTTCGCCAAGGCCGAGCAGGCAGATCCTCTCTTCAACGGCTCATATCCGCTCCAAGCGAAAGCTCAGGAGGCGTTCTGGAGGACCAGCACCCCCGCACCGGTGTTGGAGATCGGTGCGTGATAGTGCTTGTGAACCGCATTGACGTTGGCATGGAGGGCGCCACGCATGATCAGCCACATGATGATCTCGACGCCTTCGGTGCCAGCTTGCTCGATGATCTCGGAGTTGGTCATGCCGGCCAGCCAGTCGGGGTCATTGATCACGCTGTCCATGCACTTCATGTCGAAGTCGACGTTGATCAATCCGGCGCGCTCACCCTGGAGTTGGTGTGACATGCCACCGGTCCCCAACACGACGACCTTCATGTCCTCGGGGTAGGACTCGACTGCCTTGCGCAGCGCGTGGCCGAGCTCGAGGCATCGTTGAGCGGTGGGAAGTGGATGTTGCACGGTGTTGACTGCAAAGGGGATTGCCTTGACCGGCCAGCCTTCGAGATGCCCCCACATCAGCTGCATGGGCACGACGAAACCATGGTCGACGAGCATCTCCTGGCAAGTGGTGATGTCGAAGTGCTGGTTGATCAGCGACTCGGCCACATGCCATGAGAACTGGGCGTCGCCCTCGAAGGTGACGAGTTGAGGCAGTGCCCATCCTTCATCGGCGTTGGAATAGGTGTCGGCACAACCGATGGCAAAGGTGGGGACGGTGTCCAGGAAGAAGTTCAGGCCATGATCGTTGTAGACCACGATCGCCAGGTCCGGTTGGACCTCCGCCAGCCATTCCTTGACCGGCTCGTAGCCGTCAAAGAAACGCTTCCAGTAAGAATCGTTCCTTGCATTCTCGTCGGCGAGGGCGTTACCCACCGCCGGGATGTGCGAGGTCGTGATACCACCGACGATCTCAGCCATTCCAATATCCTCCTTCTTCTTCGAGTCTCTCCTGGAATCCCTCGGCCTTCTTCAAGAGGTTCTGCTTGAACTCCTCTGTCGTGATCCCCTGGAACTGTGCGCCCGCGTCCTGAACCGAGACACCGCTGGGGATGGCCAGCTTGGCGAGGAAGTAGACGTTGGCCCCCATCTTCAAGAGCTTGAGGAAATCGCCGGCGAGCAATGCTTCCTTCTGCTCGCCCGTGACCCCGTACTTGTCGGCGTACGCCTCCGGGTCCTCTGCAAACGCATCGCGGTTTTCCGCCTTGTTGAAGGAGTAGAACAGCTTGTTCAGGGCATACGACGAGTGCGAGGTCTTGCCATCGAACACGTATGTGCCTGGGATGTTCTCATAGTCATGCTTCTTCCAACTCAACGCTGAGCCTCCTCGTTCTCAGGGCCGGCAGCGAGGGGGAGCGCCACCGGCGTTCCTCGAAACACGATGCGAGCGTAGCGATGGGGCGGAGAGAGGCGAAGG
>CAZSOF010000052.1:8091-12336 GCA_964607685.1 uncultured Acidimicrobiaceae bacterium
CCGGCTCGTCCCGGGCTGAGAACTACTCGTCGACGAACTGGACGCCGAGGTCGAGGAGCTTGGATCGGAGCTCGTCCATGTCCATCGTCAGTTCGCCCGCCGCGAGACGTTTCCGTTTGATGGCTTCCCTCTCCAGTCGGGCGCGTGCGCTATCGAGGACCGATTCGACACGATCGTGAGGCACGACGACGACACCGTCATCGTCGGCACAAACGACATCACCTGGGGCGATCGTCACATCGGATATGGAAACGGGGATGTTGACCGAACCGGGTGTCTCCTTCACCGTGCCCTGAGGGGAGACGTACTGAGACCAGACCGGAAACCCCATTGCCCGCAGATCGGCCACATCGCGAACTCCTGCGTCTATGACCAACCCACGGACACCACGGGCAGCCAGGGAGGTTGCCAACAGATCTCCGAACATCCCATGAGATGACGGGCCCGTGTTCGTGACGACCAGCAGGTCCCCTGGTTGACACACCTCGACGGCGGCGTGGATCATGATGTTGTCGCCAGGGTGACAGGAAACGGTCACCGCATTGCCGGCGACGGATACACCGTCCTGAATCGGACGGATGCTCGGCCCTATGTAGCCGGTCCTCCCCTGAGACTCGTGAACGGTCGAGACACCCGCTTCGGCTAGCGCGTCGAGCATCTCCGGATCCGTGCGTGGAATGTCCTTCACCACGACGTTTCGCGATCCGGATCTACTCATGCGCTCCTGGCTTCGACCTTCAGGCGGGGGAAGACCTCGAGAGCGTTGCCGGAGAAGACCATGTCCTTGCTGGCATCGCCAAGGGGTGAATTATCTATGTAGAACTTGGTGTCGTCGTAGTGGCGACCCGTATCTGGATCTACGCCGCGGACGGCTCCAATCATCTCGGAACCAAACAGGATGTTCTCCGGGGGCACCACATCGACCAGAAGGTCTATGCCCCTCTGGTGGTAGACACAGGTATCGAAGTAGATGTGGTCCATCAGCGAGGCGAAGTCCCATCCCTGGTCCGCGGCCATTCCCTTGAGCCGCCCCCAGTGGTAGGGAACTGCCCCGCCGCCATGAGGGATGATCCAGCGCAGGCCAGGGAACTTCTCCATGAAGCCTGAGGTGAGTGCCTGCATGAATGCGGTGGTGTCTGCTCCCAGATAGTGGGATCCAGTCGTGTGGAAGTTGTCGTTGTTGGCTGCGCTCACGTGAATCATCGCCGGGATGTCCAACTCGCACATCTTCTCCCAGAGGGGGATCCAGTAGCCGTCGAACAACGGTGGTCCGGTCCACATACCGCCAGTCGGATCGGGGTTGACGTTGCAGCCGATGAAACTCATCTCGACGACACACCGCTCGAGCTCGGAGACCGAGGAGGCGATCGGCTCCCCTGGAGATTGAGGGAGCTGGCAGACCGGGGCGAAGTTCTCGGGGAAGAGATCGCACACACGGCGAATCAACTCATTCTGATGTTGTGACCAGAACAGTGACGTGCTGGCGTTGCCGACGTGGTGTCCCATCCAGCTGGCGCGGGGCGAGAAGATGGTCAGGTCTGTTCCCCGCTCTTTCTGAAGCCGGAGCTGCGCACCTTCGATCGATTCCCGGATTTCATCATCGGTGACGGACATCACCCCCTTTGATCCCACAAACTCAGGGTCGGCCGTCACCGCTCCGACCTGCGCTTGTCTCCATGCCCCGACTCCAGGCGGTGTAGTGGTGTAGTGCCCGTGGCAGTCGATGATCACACGAGGCCCCCCGGAGCCATCAGACCTCGACCCAGCGTTCCAATAGGTCGATCACAGATCTGAGGTGCTCGGCCATTGCAGCCGAGGCCCGCTCCTCATCACCTGCTACTACGGCATCGACCGGGAGTCAATCTTCTTCAGATAACCAGAGCTCGAGGGTCGGGCCCTCGACACCGGCGCTCATCATGGCGTTCTTCAGCTCTTCGGAATCAGCGAAGGCGCGAGCCTCTTCCTCGGTGTGAAAATCGTGGAAGACTGTGACGTCGTTCTTGTCCTCGACGCCGCGGTACACACCCGCAGACCGAACGCCCATTTCAGCCTGATTGGGTGCGAAATCGTTGTAGACCTTTCGCCACTTCTCGTAGTCCTCGACGTGATGGCGCGCATACATCCTTATCACCGGCAGGCCTCCTTGACTAGAACCGTCCTGTATTGGGAACATACACGGTCATCGCGCATAGTCGAGAGTTCCGAGAACGCCCGGGGTCTCTGTAGCTTCATGCGACGGCGACGAGACGCGCCCTGGGAAGAGACGCGCGGCAGGAGCCGTCACGGAAGTTGACCATCCCGCCACATCCAAACCCGGGCGCGTTTGTAAAGCAGGCAGAACGAGCCGTTCTGCACCGCTATCGCAACCCCCGATGGACCGGATGCCGGTTGCCAGTGAGCACTCGGGATTGACTGAGATTGGGTGGTTCCTGGTTCCCTGCGAGGGCGGGAAAGAGGACACAGGAAGGGCCAGTTCCTCAATTTGGGGCCGGAGACCTAGCGGCGACGCCCAAACGGTTGCCGATATACGTCGTAGTGCCAACGGACGGGGGCCACTTCGTAGCAGTGGAATTGGGCTTGCAGTGAAGTGGCTCTCGTTGGCTTTGCCGGCGTCGTCAACGCCGACGACCAGGACTTCACCGGATAGGGATCTCTGAATCTGCACACAGGTGACCACACCGCGCTTGACCTTCCAGTCGAATGGAAGGTGTATAAAGGAACGAGGTGAGCAGAACCTCAGAAGCAAGTGATGAGCGATTGGTGGCATCACCTACGACTGCCGGCTGGAGCTCTCGCATCGGCCGGCATCGGGGTCGGACCTACGGCGGTGGAGGCGCTACTGATGACCGCGTCCACCGTGATCGTGTCGATCAACACTCAGTTTCTGCGCGGTGTCGACCAGATACCAGGAGTTTCAGCGGCCGGAATCTCCTGAGATTCGGTGTGGTGGCATTGGGGCTGGTGGTGGTGTCGTGCGCAGGTGAGTCCGGAACTCGATCTGACATTCCGCCCCAGGACGCCGCTCTGGTGGCGGCCGGCGCCGTGTTGTACGAAGCCAACTGTGCCGAGTGCCACGGCGCCGATCTGCGTGGAACCGACAGAGGCCCGTCGCATCTCTCGGAGGTCTATGTGCCGAGCCACCACGGGGATGGGGCGTTCCAGGTCGCAGTCGTCGCAGGGTCTCCACAGCATCATTGGAAGTTCGGACGCATGCCACCCATAGCAGGTCTTTCCGAGGCCGACATCGAGGCCATCATCGCATTCGTCAGGGAACAACAGAGGGTGGAAGGATTCGAACCCTATCCACCCGAGTAGAGGGAGAACAACGGAATCTGGAGGTGTCTAGCGAGGTCGAAATGCCGGTTCAATACTTGGGATTCGTAGGGACAGCTCTGGTGGTCTTGGCATACATACCTCAGGTGGGCCACTTGTGGCGCTCTCGGTGTGTTGCTGGGGTGAGCTTATGGGCGTACTTCGTGTGGGCGGTGTCCGCAGTACTTCTGCTCGCCTATGCAATCATGCTCAAAGACGCTGTATTCATTCTGCTGCAGGTCTACCAGCTCCTGGCAACCGTCTCCGTTCTGGTCTTGTCGCTCAGGCGTGGGGTTGGAATGTGCGATCTCCACTGTGGTGTCCCCGAGGCACAGAGTCTTTCGTCCTAGACCTGGATCATCCCCCAGAATTCAAGGCCGTCGGGCTTGCGTTGCACCAACAAGCCGCTGCAATGGGAGGGTACGGACCGGTCGACCCTATGCGTTTGACCACTTTCCGCGGCGGATGCCCTCTGAGGGTATGGGACCTTTGACTCTGGGAATGTCGACCGATCGGATCCATGATCTGGGCATGATTGTCAGTGGACTGTTGGTCGCGGATACCGGCTTTGGGCATATGGACGATTTTGGACATATGAGCGGTTGGGGTTGGGGCCTGGGCATCGTTGGTCTGATCGTGATGCTGGCGTTGATCGGTCTCATCGTCTGGTTGATCGTGGCAGCGACTCAACGCGGCGGTCCGGGCCGAACCGGAGCCCGTAGCGCCCTCGATGTCCTTGACGACCGGTACGCCAGAGGAGAGATCGACCGCAAGGACTATCTGGAACGGCGAGCAGACCTCCAAGAGCCGTCTTGAGGCGATCCCGGTCGGGGGCTGACACCGCGTTCGATCGTCGGCGTGATGCGGGCCTGATTCGGCTTTGGGTTCTATTAGCAGGGTTTGGGTATGTAAGGAGGACGTATGTCCATGATT
>CAZSOF010000053.1:0-12280 GCA_964607685.1 uncultured Acidimicrobiaceae bacterium
GCGATGGCCTACTACCACGACCTGGGTAAGACCGAGAACCCCACCTACTTCATCGAAAACCAATTCGGCATGACCAACCCCCACGAGGACATGGATCCCCGGGACTCGGCAGACATGATTCGCAGCCATGTGACGGCAGGGGTCTCCCTGGCTCGCCAGTACAAGATCCCGACCGACGTCACCGACGGCATCGTCAGCCACCACGGGGATGGCGTAATGCGCTATTTCTACGAGAAGGCCCGACAGCAATTCGGCGTCGACGTCAACATCGACGATTTCCGCCACATCGGGCACAAACCACGCACGGCCGAGACTGCGATCCTGATGCTCTCCGACTCCCTGGAGGCTGCATGCCGTGCCGTCTTCCAGTCCGAGGAACCGACCGCCGACGCCATCGAGAAGGTGGTCAACCGGATCATGGACGAGAAGGTGGAGGACGGCCAGCTCTCAGAGTCGCCGTTGACCCTGGGACAACTGTCCAAGATACGAAAGGCCTTCCTCGACTCGCTGATCGGTCACTACCATCAGCGCATCGCCTACCCCAACTTCCCCGGAAGCTGATGGACGAACCGTCCAGTCTTCAGGGGCATCGCCCCTCGTGAGCATCTTTGTCGCCGACGAACAGAGCGAGACCATGGACCTGGGTGAGCTCCATTCGCTGGCGGAGTTGGTCATGAGGGAGGAGGGCTACCCCGAGGACGCCGAGGTGACCCTGATCTTCGTCAGCGAACCGGAGATTGCCTCCTACAACCAGCGTTTTCTCGACCGCGAAGAGCCCACCGATGTGCTTGCCTTTCCGGTTGAGGAGTTGCTACCAGGGGTGGTTCCCGACCTCGATCCCCAGGGCCCGCATCTGGTTCTGGGCGACGTCATCGTGGCACCCGCCTACGTTCGTCGTCAGGCCGTCGACCTGGGGGTGACATTCGAAGACGAGATGGCGCTGATGGTGACCCACGGCATCCTCCACCTGATGGGATATGACCACACCGAAGAGGAAGACGCTGAGCGCATGGAGGCCAGGGAGCGTGAGATCCTGGCGGCCGCGGGGAGGATCAGACGATGATTTGGGTTGCGCTCGGTTTGGCCGTTCTCATGTTGCTGTTCGTTGCCTGGCTGCGGGCGGCGGGGACTGCCATCACCCGTGTGCCGAGAGCAGACGCTTTTCGTGATAGTTCCGAGGGCGTGACCGGGGCGAGCACCGTTGCCGAGTTGCTCGACGATCGGGAGGTGATCGCTCCGGCGGTGGGGGTGGTGGCCTCGGCACTGCTTGTGGTCGCCGCGGTTGTCGGTGTCGCCGTGTTGGCTCGGGACTCCACCATGGGTGGCGCGCTGCTGATTGCCGCCGGCGTCGGGTTACTCGCCTTTCTGGTGGGAGATCTGATTCCGCGACGTGTGGGGCGGCTGAACCCCACCGGACTCGCTTACCGGTCGCATCGGATTCTGGGATGGGCGGTTCGTCTCGGTGGGTGGGCCAATGATCTTCTTCCCGACGTCGAGGACGGAGTCGAAGAGACGTTCGACATCGTCGATGAGGAGGCCGAGGAGCACGAGCGGGAGCTGATCGACTCGGTGCTGGAATTCGGGGAGACGATTGTGCGGGAGGTGATGACCCCCCGACCGGACATGATCACCATCCCGGTCACCGGTTCGATCGAGGAGCTGATCATGATCTCCACCGATGCCGGCTTCTCCCGGGTTCCGGTGACATCCGACGGCGATGTGGTCGGCATGGTCATCGTCAAGGACTTGCTCCGCATGCTGACCGACGAGAACAATCGGCCCGCATCGGTGGCAGAGGTGATGCGCCCGGTCGACTTTGTTCCCGAGACCAAACATGCCGCGTCGTTGCTGGGGGAGATGCAGGAGACCCATACCCACCAGATGATCGTCGTCGACGAGTACGGCGACGTGTCCGGTCTGGTGACCATCGAAGACCTGTTGGAGGAGCTCGTAGGGGAGATAGCTGATGAGACCGACTCCGAGGAGCCGCTGATCACGGTCCGCAAGGACGGGTGGTGGGTGGATGCCCGTCTCCCGGCGGACGAGTTCTGCAAGATCGTGGGCGTCGAGGCCCCCGACTACGAGGGAGACACGGTGGGAGGCCTGGTTCTCGGGCTGGCGGAACGGGTGCCCGAGGAGGGTGAGGCGTTCACCCTGGCACACCTGGCACTGACCGTGATCCGCATGCAAGGCCGTCGTGTGGCCGAGGTGGCCGTGACAGTCACCGATCGGGTCGAGAGCGGGTGAAGTCGGGCTTCGTGGCCGTGGTGGGCCGTCCCAACGTCGGCAAGTCCACCTTGGTCAACCAGATGGTCGGTTCCAAGGTGGCCATAACCTCGAAACGCCCCCAGACCACTCGAAACACGATCCGGGGCCTGGTCAATGGTGATGACTATCAGATCGTCCTCGTCGACACCCCGGGCCTGCACAAGCCGCGGACCACGTTGGGCTCACGGCTCAACTCCCTCGTCTATGGAACCCTGGCCGAAGCCGACGTCGTCTTGTTCGTGATCGACGCAACCATGCCCATCGGGCCAGGAGACCGGCTCATCGCTGAGCGTTTGATCGAGGCGAAGTCGAGTGTCGTGGTGGCCGTCAACAAGATCGACCACGCCAGTCGTCCTCAGACGGTCACCCAATTGGTGGAGGCTGCGGAATGGCCCTTCGAGCACATCTTTCCGATCTCCGCGCTGACCGGTGAGGGTGTGGCCGAGATGGTCTCCGAGATCGTCATCAGGCTCCCCGAAGGCCCCCAGTACTACCCCGACGACATGGTGAGCGATCAGCCGGAGGCGATGGTGATCGCCGAGATCATCAGGGAGAAGTTCCTCGACCGGCTGCGGGACGAGCTACCCCATGCTCTCGTGATCAGGGTCGAGGACCTCGAGGAGCGTGACGATGGGCAGATCGACGTCGCCGCCGACGTCATCGTGGAGCAGAAGAGTCAGAGGGGGATCGTCATCGGGAAAGGTGGTTCCATGCTGCGGGCGGCGGGCACCGAGGCGCGCGCCGAGCTCGAGACGCTTCTCGGCGTCAAGGTCAACCTCCATCTCCAGGTCCGGGTGGAGAAGGACTGGCAACGCACGCCACAGCTCCTCGACAGGCTCGGGTTCGAGGAGATGTGAGCCGCTCAGCCTGGTTGCGCTGCATAGCGGGTCCCTCTTCGTGACGCTGTTCCGTCCGGTGGAGGACGACCCGGCGACTGAACCACCCGGAACATCGCGTTGATCTACCGTCCGAGTCATGGATGTGGGCAGGTATGAGTTCTTGCGACCGGATCAACAGGACGACGGGGTTCTGGTGGTCAGTTTCTCCAACCCGGAGAGGCTGAACGCGCTCTCCGAGGTCGGTCATCGCGAACTGGTCGACATCTGGCCCGATGTCGATCGTGACCGAGACGTGAGGGTCGTCCTGCTCCGTGGCGAGGGACGAGCGTTCTCCGCCGGTGGCGACTATGAGATGATCGAGCATGTTCTCGGCGATCAGGGAACCCACCGCCGCGTTCTCAAAGAGACCCGGGACCTGGTACGGAACATCATCGAGTGCTTCAAGCCCTTCATCTCGGCGATCAGCGGGCCGGCCGTGGGCGCGGGTCTGGCTGCGGCTCTCATGGCCGACATCCCGGTGGCGGGGAGGTCGGCACGGATCATCGACGGTCACACGACCATCGGAGTCACCGCGGGAGATCACGCGGCGGTGATCTGGCCTCTCCTCATGGGAATGGCCAAAGCCAAGTACCACTTGCTCACCAACCACCCAATAGACGGACAGGAGGCAGAGAGGCTGGGTCTGGTGGCCAGGGTGGTAGACGATGATGAGCTCGACACGTTCACCCGCGAGCTCGCCTCGCAATTGGCCTCCGGGCCCCAGGAGGCGCTGCGCTGGACGAAACACACCCTGAATCACTGGTTGCGCATGGCCTTCCCGATCTTTGACACCTCAGTGGCCTACGAGTTTCTCGGGTTTGCTGGCCCCGATGCTTCCGAAGGCGTGGCCGCCGCCCGTGAGAAGCGGAGCCCGAGCTTCGATTGAGGACGGTTACCCGAGGGGATTGACAGACCGCTCTACGTCAGGCCGTCGAATTTCTCGGCCAACTCGAGGTCCTGAGGAGTCAGACCCCCCTCGGAGTGGGTTGACAGCGTCAGTGTCACCTGGTTCCAGCGGATGTCGATGTCGGGATGGTGATCGGCCTTCTCCGCCTCTGCTGCGACGCGGTTCACGAAGTCCATCGAGCCGGCGAAGTCGTCGAAGACGTAGGTGCGACTGATCTCACGGTCGGCCCACAGCCAGTTCCCGTGTGAGGTGATGAAAGCCTGGACTTCGTCTGCGGTCAGCAGGGACATGTACCCGAGACTACGCAGCAACCTCGATACGCTGACGCCTTCATGGCAATTCGTCACGATCAGGGAATCGTCCTCCGCTCATATCCGTTCGGGGAGGCCGACCGGGTGGTCGTGCTGCTCAGCCCCAATCACGGCAAGCTCCGGACCGTGGCCAAAGGGGTGCGCAAGACCAAGAGTCGGTTTGGTGGGCGTCTCGAGCCGTTCACCCACGTCGACCTGGTCCTCTACGAGGGTCGCAATCTGGACACCATCACCCAGGCCGCCGTCCTCGAGGTATTTCCTCGACTCCGAGCCGACCTGGACGCCGTGGTTGCCGCGGGAACCATGGTGGAGGCGGCGGACGCCGTGGCACAAGAGGACGAACCTGCCATACGTCTCTTCCTCCTCCTGCAACGGGGGTTGAAGGCGCTGGAGGTAGGGGCCAGGGGCCCTGATCTCATCACATCCTTCCTGCTCAAACTGGCCGACGTAGTGGGTGTTGCTCCGGCGCTGCTGCAATGTGCGAGCTGTAGTCGAATCGAGGGCTTGCATCGATTCTCGTTCTCCGAGGGTGGATCCATCTGCGATGGATGCCGCGGCGATGGGGCGGTCAGGCTGCGTGACGGTGTCACCCAACATCTGGCGGTGCTGGCCTCCTCGGAGCTGATGGCACTACCTCCGGGCGATGGGTCGTTGTCGAGCGAGGCCATGGGTGTCGCCCGTCGGTTCGTCGAGTACCACCTCGATCGCAAGCTGGCCTCATTGGCGGTCATGGAATGAGCCTCGATCTCTCGAGGATCGACCGGGACCGTATCCCGGTCCACGTCGGGCTGATACTCGACGGCAATGGCCGGTGGGCGAATCGGCGGGGCCTCCCGCGAACGGCAGGCCATCTCGCCGGGGAGGAGGCCCTGTTCGACACCGTAGATGGGGCGCTGGAGATCGGGATTCAATGGGTCACGGCTTTCACCTTCTCCACCGAGAACTGGAACCGGAACGAGGAAGAGGTCGAGTTTCTCATGTGGTTCAACGAAGACCTCCTTCTGCGCCGACGGGACGACCTCCACGCCAAAGGCGTCCGCATGGTGTTTGCCGGCGACTTGGATGATCCCCGAATCCCCGATCGCAACCGGGCTCACATGGCCGATGCCGAGGCGCTGACCAAGGACAATGACCGGCTCCACCTGGTGTTCGCCTTCAACTACGGCAGCCGGCTGGAGATCGTGGAGGGGGCCCGCAAGCTGATCAGAGCCGGGACCGATCCCGAGTCACTCGATGAGAGCGTCTTCGCCAAAGCCCTCTACATACCCGACATGCCCGATGTGGATCTGATCATCAGGTCCTCGGGCGAGCACCGTCTGTCGAACTTCCTCCTCTGGCAGTCGGCCTATGCGGAGTTCTACTTCCCGGGCATCCTGTGGCCCGACTTCGATCGCAACGCCCTGCTCGATGCCGTGGTCGAGTACCAGGCTCGCGACCGAAGATTCGGCGGGGCCCAGGATGAGCCATCGATCGCGGAGTGAGCGAGCTCCCGGATCGACCCGACCCTCCGACTACTCTTTGCCTTCCATGGGGAGTCAACCCGCATCTGAGCGTGCCTGTCTGTTGATCGCCGACATATCGGGCTATTCCGCCTATCTCCAGGGTGTCGAGCTCGATCATGCTCAAGATGTGATCGCCGACCTGATGACCGCCGTGGTTTCCCCACTTCGACCCCATTTCCGTCTGAACAAGCTGGAGGGCGATGCCGCGTTTCTCTACTCACCGGCAGAGGACGTGAACGGATCTCTGGTGCTGGACATGGTGGAGGGTTGCTACTTCGCATTCCGCAATCGGGTGCGATCAATCGTGCGGGCGACTTCCTGCCAGTGCGGTGCGTGCTCTCTCATCCCCCGCCTCGACCTCAAGATCATCATGCATCAGGGGACGATCGCCCACCAGGAGATGCTGGGCATGGACGAGCTGGTTGGCCCCGACGTCGTCCTCGTCCACCGGCTGTTGAAGAACGACGTGGAACAGGTCACGGGAGCGGTGGCGTACGCCCTCCTCACCGACGCCGTCGTTCGTGCCGCCGGCCTGGAGCCCGACATGCTGGACATGATGCGATACAAGGCCGAATACCCCGATGTGGGCCACCAGGTCGGCTGGGTCCACGACCTCGACAAGGCGTGGCGGAAGGAGCAAGCTCGACGACACGTCTATGTCGACCCGGAAGACTCGGTGTTCACCATGGAGCATTTCATCCCTGACGTGCCATCCAGCCTGGCGTGGGAATGGCTGACCACTGCGAGCAAGCGAAAGCTGTGGGAAGACGGATTCGAGGACGTGGTGGACGTGAATGACGGCAGACGCGGTGTCGGAGCCGAGACACACTGCATCCATGGCGACAAACAGATCACCGAGGAGGTGATCGACTGGCGCCCGCCTCGCTATGTGACCTACAAGGGCACAATGTTGAACGGCGAACCTTTCGTCCTGACCGACGAGGTGGTGGAGCAGGACGGCGGAGTTCTCATTCGCAAGAATCTCCAGCCCGATGGGGCGGAGAATCGACAGGCCGTCGTCGCCGGCGTCGAACAGGTCGCCCCGATCATGAAGACCTGGCTTCCCAGACTGGCAGAGCTGTTGCTCGAGCATTGGTCCGAAGCCGGAGAGACGGCCGAGCCGGATCTACCCGTCCCCGATGAGGAGCAACGTCTGGCGACGACTGTCGGTTGATCGGTGGCTCTGTCCACGCCGGGTTGACTAGGAATCCCACATCGGCCACCGTTTCCGTTTCGCACATGACCGAACCAACACTCGAGACCATCGCCAACCTCGCCAAGAAGCGGGGATTCGTCTTCCAGTCTTCCGAGATCTACGGGGGTCTACGATCGGCCTACGACTACGGGCCGCTCGGTGTCGAACTGTTGCGCAATGTCAAGAACGACTGGTGGCGGGTCATGGTCCAGGAGAGGTCCGACATCGTGGGACTCGACTCGGCGATCCTCCAGGCTCGCCAGGTGTGGCAGGCGTCCGGGCACGAAGAGGTGTTCACCGACCCCATGGTGGAGTGCAAGAACTGCAACACCCGACATCGGGTCGACAAGCTGGAGGACTCAGAAACGTGCCCCTCGTGTGGGGCGACGGGCCAGTTCACCGATCCCCGCGAGTTCAACCTGATGTTCCGCACCCACATGGGGCCGGTGGAGTCGGACGAGAACCTCATCTACCTGCGCCCGGAGACAGCTCAGGGGATCTTCACCAACTTCGAGAACGTGAGACGCACCAACCGGCTCAGGCTGCCATTCGGCATCGCCCAGATCGGGAAGAGCTTCCGCAACGAGATCACACCGGGTCAATTCGTGTTCCGCACCCGGGAGTTCGAGCAGATGGAGATGGAGTTCTTCTGTCACCCGGACGAGGGTGACGAGTGGTTCCAGTATTGGCTCGACCAGCGGATGCAGTGGTATGTGGACCTCGGCATGAGCCCTGGCCATCTGCGGTTTCGGGAGCACGGGCCCGAGGAGTTGAGTCACTATTCCGCGGTAACCGCCGACATCGAGTACCTGTTCCCCTGGGGTTGGGACGAGCTGGAGGGGATAGCGAACCGCACCGACTTCGACCTCAAACAACACAGCGAGCTCTCCGGCGAGGACCTGCGGTACTTCGACCAGGACGCCAACGAGCGGTACTACCCGTATGTGATCGAGCCGGCAGCGGGAGCCACCCGCACCACATTCGCCTTTCTCATCGACGCCTATTCCGAGGAGGAGGTGAATGAGGAGACCCGGACCGTCCTCAGACTCCACCACAAGCTGGCTCCATACAAGGTCGCCGTGCTGCCCTTGTCGAAGAGGGCGGAGCTGATCGAGCCCGCGGAGAAGGTGGCGGCCGAACTCAGGAAGCGCTGGATGGTCGAGCTCGACGTGACCCAGTCGATCGGTCGCCGTTACCGGCGACAGGACGAGATAGGCACCCCATACTGCGTCACGGTCGACTTCGACTCACTCGAGGATCAGGCGGCCACGGTCCGCGACCGGGACACCATGGCACAGGACAGGGTGTCGATGGAGAACATCTCCTCGTACCTCGAGAAGCGCCTCCTTTAGCCCATGTTGAGCCGGGTCCAGAGACAATCCGCCGCATGAGACGATCACTGGTTGGATGGATCGTGGGTGCCCTACTCGCCGTCGCCGCGGCGGCATTTGCCTATGTCTTCTGGTTCGCCGGTGGGTCAGGTGAGCCCTCCACCGAGCTGACAGTGCCCGAGTTGGCGCCGACAACGTCTGCTCCCGGCACCACCGCGGGTACCGCAGACCCGCCGTCGAGCACCGAGGCCTCGTCCGGCGCCGCCACATTCGTCATCGACCAAACCAGGAGCAGCGCACGATTCGAGATCGATGAGGAGCTTCGTGGCAACCCGAATCATGTGGTGGGGACGACGGATCAGGTCGCCGGCCAGGTGCGGGTGGATTCCGACGACCTCAGCACCGCCGAGTTCTCCGAGATCGTGGTCAACGCACGCACACTCGCCACCGACTCCGAGCGACGCGATAGGGCGATCAGGGGACCGGTGATCCTCAACTCCGCCGCCGATGAATTCGAGTTGATAACGCTGCAAGTGACCTCCGTCGACGGATTGACCGGATCGGCGGCCGTGGGAGAGGTGATCGACTTCACGCTCGTTGGTGACCTCACGGTCAAGGGCAGTACCCAGTCGGTATCGTTCGATGTCAGCGTGACCATGACGGGAGACGACACGATCGAGGGGAGTGCCGTCGCCGATGTGACTCGTGATCAGTTCGGAATCGGAATCCCCAGCGTTCCCGGTGTGGCCAACGTCACAGACGAGGTGTTGATCGGGCTCGACTTCGTGGCCGTGGCCGGTTGAGCCCAGAGGCCCTGAGCCTCCTTATCATCGACCCCATGGCTGATCGTGGAGACATCGACCGGGTCCGGGAGGCAACGGACCTGATCGAGTTGATCTCTGAAGTCACCAAGGTGAAGAAGTCGGGTCGGTCGTACATGGCGATCTGTCCGTTCCATCAAGAGAAGACCCCGTCGATGTCGGTCGACCGTGCCCGGGGTCTCTACCACTGCTTCGGGTGTGGCAAGGGCGGTGATGTCTTCGACTTCGTCAGAGAGACCCGAGGGGTTGACTTCGCTGAGGCCCTCGACGTCCTGGCGGCCAAGGCAGGCATCACCCTGGTCCGCGACCCGACGGAGGCGAAGAAGCGAGGGAGGCGGGAAGCGGCAGTGGAGGCTTTGCGTCGCGCGGTCGACACCTATCACCAACGCCTGAAGAAGAATCCGGAGGCGGGAACGGCACGCAGCTATCTCAGAGGGCGGGGATACGACGTCGACCTGATCGACGAGTGGAGGCTCGGGTTCGCCGGAACCGACTGGGACACTCTCTCCAAGAGTCTGCGGGCGGGGGGCATCGACGACCGGGCCATGATCGACGCCGGTCTGGCACGGCGGGGGAGACACGGTGTCTACGACGTGTTCCGGGGACGGCTGATGTTCCCCATACACGACCTGCGCGGCGACCCGATCGGGTTCGGAGCCCGAAAGATCGAAGACCTCGACAGATCCCTGACCAACTCCCCGGAGGCCAAATACGTCAACTCTGCCGATTCGATCGTCTACCAGAAGTCACGCGTCCTCTTCGCCTTGGACCGGGCCCGACAGGCGATGGGCCCCGATGACGCCGCGGTGGTGGTGGAGGGGTACACGGATGTGATCGCCATGCACCAGGCAGGCATTAAGACGGCGGTGGCGACCTGTGGTACCGCTCTGGGTGATGGGCATTTCGATCTTCTCCGTCGTTTCACCGACCGCGTGGTGCTCGCCTTCGACTCGGACGAGGCCGGCACGCAGGCGGCTCTTCGCAGCGATGAGCTGGAGTCACCGTTCCGGCTCGACCTGGATGTCCGGGTGGCCGTCATGCCCGATGGTCTGGATCCTGGCGATCTCTACCAGGAGGGTCGGGTCGAGGACCTGGTGACGGCGGTCAAGTCGGCCCGTCCGCTCCTCGAGCATCGGATCCAGACCGAGGTGGGAAGACATGATCTCAGCGGCCCGGAGGGGAGGGCACGAGCCCTTCACGCTGCCGCGACCCAGGTGCGTCGAGTCAACGACAGCATCGCCCGACGTGAGTACTCCAGATTCGTGGCCAGGTTGATCGGAGTCGACCTGGCGGATGCGGAACAGGCGGTCAGTGGTCGGCGGCCGGTTTCTGAAGCTCCTCCGTCCCTGGAGGAGAGACCACTGGACCGCGCCGAGGCCGAACTGTTTCGGGTGGTTCTCACCAACCCGCCGGGCATGGACATCTCGGTATCCGACTTCGGCGACGTGCGCCTGCGCACTGCGTTCGAGTCGATTTCCGGCCAACTCGCCTCGACGGCTCCAGGGACCCCGGTCGACCTTTCCCAGGTGTCCGATCCGGGAGTGAAATCGATCATCCGCGGTCTGGCGATGGACACCCGTCCCCTGCCTGAGTGGTCCGACATGGAAGAACTGGTGCGTCTGCGGAGGCTGGAAACCGCGATCGACGAATTGGAGGGTGAACTCTCCCGATTGGAGGAGGGGACACAATCGCATTCCGAAACCCTCCGCCGCTTGATAGCTTTACAGCAGGAAAAGAGGTCTCTGGGGCAATGACGACTTCAAACGTCACAAGTGTTACTGCATCCTTGGTGAAGCGAGGCAACCACCGCGGTTTCTTGACCATGGCCGAGGTGCAGCAGGAGCTCGAGGACGTCGAGGCTCCGGGTGAGGCGTTCGAGAAGGTCGCCGACGAGCTTCGCCTCAAGGGCATCAAGCTCATGGAGGAAGGGCCGGCAGTGGTCGAGGAGACGATCGAAGTCTCCCAGATATCGGTCTCCGACCCGGTTCGTCTCTATCTGAACGATCTCGGACGGTATCCGCTTCTCACCGCCCAGCAGGAAGTCGAGCTGGCCATGCAGCTGGAAGCCGGCGGCAAGGCCAAGGAACGGTTGACCAGTAACGAGCCACTGAGCGACGAGGACATGTCGGTGCTCCTCCACCAGGTCGAGGTGGCCAAGGCGGCCCACGATCAGTTGGTCAACTCCAATCTCCGGCTCGTGGTGTCTTTGGCCCGCCGCTACGTGGGGAGAGGCATGGCGCTGCTGGACCTGATCCAGGAGGGGAATGTCGGCCTGATGCGCGCCGTGGAGCGGTTCGACTATCGACGGGGCTTCAAGTTCTCCACCTATGCCACCTGGTGGATCAGACAATCGATCTCACGGGCCATCGCAGACCAGGGGCGAACCATCAGGATGCCGATCCACGTCCTCGACTCGGTGAACAAGCTCACCAGGCTGCAGCGGGAGCTGACCCAGGTGAGGGGTCATGCCCCGACTGTCGAGGAGCTTGCCGACGAGATGGATCTCCCCGTGGAGCGGGTGGCCGAGCTGCGCCGGATCGCCCAGGACACCGTTTCTTTGGAGACCCCGGTCGGTGAGGATGAAGATGGGACCCTCGGCGATCTGGTGGAGGATGTCGACTCGGAGATGCCGGTCGATGTCGCCACCTTCGCCTCTCTTCAGGCTCAGCTGGCCCGGGCCCTGGAGGGTCTCAGCGAGAGGGAGCGCCAGGTGCTGGTGATGAGGTTTGGGCTGGCCGACGGCAAGCCCCGCACCCTGGAGGAGGTGGGGGCCCACTTCAACGTCACCCGGGAGCGCATCCGCCAGCTGGAGACCAAGGCACTCGCCAAGCTGCGCCACCCCGACAAATCCGGCCGGCTCGAGGGTTTCCTGGAAGACGCCTGAACCCTCTGTCGTGCAATTCGTCCGGCTGAACCGGCCCGGCTGCACGACAGATCGACAGATGCGAGTACATACACGCCGTTGGTAACCTGTCCCCGCCAGCCGGCATCATTCCGCGGTAGCTCAATTGGCAGAGCAGTGGACTGTTAATCCATTGGTTGTAGGTTCGAGTCCTACCCGCGGAGC
>CAZSOF010000054.1:0-5795 GCA_964607685.1 uncultured Acidimicrobiaceae bacterium
CGATCGTCTGTGAGACCTACGACCTCATCAAGACTCATTACGTCGATGAAGTCGGGGATCACGCCCTGGCGCTGGCGGCCTCACAGGGATTGTCCACCCTCGATGGGACGGACTCGACCGATCCATTGGTCTGTGCCTCCCCCAGCGAATCGTTCGATACGACCTGCGACATCGCAGCAACCTCGGCCGATACCAGCGGTGAGGGGGCCGAGGCCATGGTCACCGGGATCGTCTTCCACGCCCTCGATCCCAACTCCGCCTATCTGGATGCCCGAGCGCTGGCTCTGCTGCACGAGGAGCAGCAAGGCGAGATCGAGGGAATCGGGGCCTTGGTGTCACCGGAGGACGAGACGATCCCAGGTGACAACAAACAGTGTTCGGTGATATCGACAACCTGTCGAATGCTCATCGTCTCGACGATCGCCGGGGCGCCCGCCGAGACTGCCGGCTTGATCCGTGGCGATGTGATCGTCGGTGTCGACGGTCAATCGCTCCTGGGCTGGAGCGTTGATGAGGTCACGACCCAGGTGCGGGGGCCGGCGGGCGCGGAGGTGACACTCACCATCGACCGCGAGGGCAGAAGGTTCGAGGTGACGATGACTCGAACCGCGGTAGTCATCCCGGTGATCGAATCGGAGGTCATGGGTGATGTGGGATACATCAGGCTGAGGAGCTTCAACGGTGTCGCCGGCTCCCTTTTCGAGGCGTCGGTGGTGGATCTGCTCTCTCAGGGTGTGGATCAGCTGGTGATCGATCTTCGCGACAACCCGGGTGGCTTCCTCGACACCGCCATCGACGTGACGTCGCTGTTCATCGAGGATGGTGATGTGGTCGTCACTCAAGGGCCTGGGGAGACCACCAGCTACCCGGTCTCGGGGACCGCGATCGTTCCCGACGACATGGGTGTCATCTTCGTGGTCAACAAGGGAAGCGCCTCGGCGTCGGAGGTGGTTTCGGCCACCCTCCAAGAGAGAGGGCGCGTGACGGTCGTCGGCGAGAGCACGTTCGGCAAGAACACCGTCCAGCAGAGATTCAGCCTCTCCAATGGGGGTGCTCTCAAGCTCACCATCGCCCGCTGGCTCACGCCAGGTGGGCACGACTTCGGTGGCGGTGGTGTGACACCGGACGTTGCGCTCGACGTCAACGCGCTGACCGCCGAGGAGCTGGTGGCCGCCGTTGCCCCTACCTAGTGGGCTCTTGGATCAGAGAGTCTTCTCGATGGGCGCCAGCCTCCATCGCCCATAGGCTATGTAGGCGAGGATCACGGCATTGAAGACGTTCAACGCGATCTGGGGGTACTCCTCCCGACCGACGTGCCAGATCACGGCTCCGATCATCACTATCAACAGCCCCAGGGCCGCCATCGGAGTCAGCTCCGGCCTTATCCGGGCCGCGGAGGGGAGTATCAATCCCAGCCCACCCAGTATCTCGGCAACTCCACTCACCGTGTGCAGCGTGTCGTCCAGCTCATACATCCACGACAGCATCTGGGGCAGCCCGTCGGGAAGGACGAAGTGGGTGATCCCGACACCGATGAAGTACACACCGAAGATCCACTGAAGCACCCAGAGAACCCGATCGTGACTCATGTTCTGACGAACCTACTCGCCTCTGTGGCTGCGTCCGCCGACCCCGGCCCCGGTCCAACGCGTAGCTTGCGCAGCCATGAGAGAACTGCTTCTGACCATCCACATACTGTCTGCGGCGGCCTGGATCGGAGGTGGGCTGTTCGCCACGTTCTCGTACTCCTCTCTGGCGGAGACCGTGGGGCTGAAGAGACTCGGTGCTCTCGACCAGACCCTCGGCGCCAGGTTCTTCGGAACCGCCGTCGTCGCCCTGGTCCTGTCCGGGGTGGGCCTGGTGCTGGGGTCGCCTGCCATTGGCTGGGGAGACGCCTTCGTCCTGATCGGCATCGGCGTCGTCATCGTCGACGGCATCCTCGAGGGAGCGATCTTCGGCCCCCGGGCCAAGCGAATAACCGAGTCCCAGGATCCGGACATGGCGTCGTGGCGTCGAGTCCTGAACCAGAGCTCGGTGGCGCACATGGTGCTCCTCGTCTTTGCGGTGTGGGCGATGGTCGCCAACCTCGGTGCCTGAAGGGAGCCGCCGCTCATCCGGCACGACCGGAGGACTTTGGCGTAGATTTCGCCCCTCGAATCGGAAGGGCATGAATCATGAGAGCCGCACCTCCTGGGGTCCGGAACCTGTTTCGGGCTGCGCTGGTGATCTTCGTGATAACGATCGTCATCGGGATACTCAACGGGATCGATGTCTGGGAGCCACCGAGAAACACCTTGCTGACCCACGTCCACGCCGGAACGTTGGGGTGGATCACCTTGACCGTCTTCGCCGGGGCGATCTGGATGTTCGGGTCACCCAACGACAACTCGTCGGCACGTCTGGCCAACTTCTCGATCGTCGCCCTGTCGCTGTACATCCTGGCGTTTTGGTCGGTGGAGATCACCACAGATAGCATCCAGCGACCCATCGGAGGAGTCCTCGCATTCCTCGCCATGAGCTGGATGTTCGTCTGGGCCCTCCGGAAGAAGCGTGGTCAAGGCTGGGATGTAGCCGAGCTGGGAATGGGCCTCGCCCTCGGTTTCCTGGTGCTTGGTGCCATCCTCGGCGTTCTGCTCGGTCTCCAGCTCGCCGAGGTCGAGATCGTCGACCCGGCAAATTCCGACCAGCTCTACGAGTCCCACCCGGGAGCAATGGTGGCCGGCTTCGTCATCCTCGCCGGACTGGCACTGATCGAGTGGCTGATGCCGGGACGAAAGGTGCCCTCCACCAGCGAGTCGCGGATGGGCACGGTGCAGATGCTGTTGCTCTTCGTTGCCGGGCTGTTGTTCGTCGTCGGGTCCCTGTTTGCCGTCGATGCCCTTCTACAGGTTGCTGGCGCAATGCAGTTGATCGGGGCGCTGGTGTTGATTGGCCGGTTCCGCCGGGAGCTGGCTCCCTCACAGTGGTCGGGGCCATCGGTCAACCTCTTCGTGCGAACCGCAGTCGTGGGGATGATCATCGCAGTGGGCCTGATCGTCTATCTCATAGGTCAGATCTCCACCGGCAAGGAGTTCGAGGAAGTGCTCCATGTGGGGCTGGCCTTCGACCACGTCAACTTCATCATGGTGGTGACCAATCTGATCTTCGCCATGATGGTTCTGGCATCGAACGTCGCCGACGGGGTCAACAAGGTCATCTTCTGGGGGATCAATGTCGGTGTTCTCGGATTCGCAGTCGGCCTGATAGTCGAGAATGACGTAGTGAAGAGGATCTTCACCCCGATACTGGGCTTGGCGCTGCTGTACGCCGTCTACACCTACTTGACCGCGGAGCCGGCCCGCAGCCTGGAGACGACGACGGCCTAGAGGTCTATCGCATAGGTCCGGTAGTGCACCAGGCCTCGGAAACCGCTGCACGTTGCTATGGCAAAGCCCGCCGCGCCCCGGGTACCCGATCCCAGTATTGGCGTGGCAGTCGTAGCCGCGCGACAGCCGCCGACCCCCTAAGCCGACAGGGAGTCGTGGACCATGTCGCCAAAGATCCGCCAACCGTTGCCATCATCACCGAGGAAGTAGGTGTCCTTGAAGTCCCAAATGACCGCGCCTTGGTCGTCGACCCACCCAGCGCACGGTGACGATGGCGGCGACGGCCGATGGCCGGGTGGCCTCGAAGTCGACGATCTCCCACCGGTGTTCTCCTTCGGCGGCGTTGGCCGTGATCAGGGACGAGAAGTAGTCGACCTTCTCCTCGGGGGCGAATCTGGTCACTCCTCCGTTCTTCACCACAAAGGAAGGTGCCGAGTAGTAAAACGCGGCTTCGGGTCCGTCGAGGCGGTTGAAGCACTCCATATAGCCATCGAAGAGCGATCGGAGGTCTCTCTCATCCATGCGCCACGAGGTCAGGGGTTGGGGAGGATCGTCTACCCCAGCCCCGGGTACCCGATCCCGGTGTTGGCGTGGCAGTCATAGCCGTGGGGGTTCTTACCCAGATACTGTTGGTGATAGTCCTCGGCGAAGTAGTACTCGTCGAGCGGTTCGATCTCCGTGGTGATGGGGCCGAATCCCTGTTCGGTGAGCACCGACTGGTAGACGTCTCGAGACCTCTTGGCCTGGTCGAGCTGCTCGTCGTCGGTGGTGTAGATGGCAGACCGGTATTGGGTCCCGATGTCGTTGCCCTGGCGAAACCCAGTGGTCGGGTCGTGAGTCTCCCAGAACACCTTGAGCAGTGTGTCATAGGAAACGATCGACGGGTCGTAAACCACCTTCACCGCCTCGGTGTGGCCGGTGCGCCCGGTGCACACCTCCTCATATGTGGGGTTGGGTGTGTACCCACCGGCGTAGCCGACGGATGTGGTGTAGACACCGTCCAACTGCCAGAAGCGACGCTCGGCGCCCCAAAAACAGCCCATTCCGAATACCGCTGTCTCCAGACCGGCCGGGTATGGGCCCTGCAGCGGGTTGCCGTTTACAAAGTGTGCTTCCGGCACCGCCACACCCGTGCCACGACCGGGCAGGGTTTCATCGGCAGCCGGCATCTCTATGGCCTTGCGTCCAAACATCATCAACCTCCAGGACCATCAAACCAGTTCGCTGGTTAAGACAGCCTCAAGTTCCATTTCGACCAGCCAACGCGAGTCGAGAAGACCACCCACGACAACCATCGTCGATGCCGGTCGTATTTCCGAGAACACTTCTCCATGGACCTCACCGACGGCCTCGGCATGATCGACGTGGGTGACGTACATCCGGGTACGCACCACCTGCTCGGCGACACCACCGGCCTCATCGAGGGCAGTGAGCATGATCTCCAGGCATCGTCGCGCCTGGTTCCTCGGGTCGGGGTCGACATGGCCGTCAGGCCAGATGGGAGCCGTCCCGGAGACGAGAAAGCGGTCGCCTACTCGCACCGCCCTGCTGAACCCGAAGCGGGGTTCGAACGGCGACCCGGATGAGATGTTGCGACGATCCATGCACTCAAGCTACTCCGGCTCACTTCTCCCACCATCGTCCTTTGGTTACCCTCGCGATCAACCCCATGCGGTCCAATCACCACTTCCCGGCCGTTCTCGCGTTCGCCTTCCTGGCCTTCCTCCCGTTGGCTCCACTGGCCGTGGCCCAGACCGCCCAGCAGGCCGAAGACGAGGCAGAGCGGGCGCAACGGAGAGCGGACGTGGCCACAGGCCTGGTGGGCGAAGCGGTGGCCAATCGAGACGAGATCGAAAGGCAGCTCGCCGAATCCATCGCCCGGATGAACGAATTGTCCGCGGAGCTCTCGGTTGCCGGTGCCGACCTCGAACGGATCGCGGCCCAGGTGGGATTTGCCGACGTCGCGCTGGCCGGAATCCAATCGGACATCGAGGATCAGGCAATCGATGCCTACATGACCGTGGTCGCCTCGCCAAGCGTTTCGGTGGTGAACAGCTCATCGGTGGAGAAGGCCCTCGTTGCCAGTTCGGTGGTCGAAGACGTTGTAGCCGATGGACGTGACACCGTCAGCGAGTTGTTCGCCAAGCGGAAGGGTCTGCTCGCCCTCCAGGAGACCTATGCCACCGAGCAAGAGCAGTTTCAGCATCTCCAGGAGGAGGTCGATGCCGAAGTCGCCAGATACACCTCCCTATACGAGCAGGCGGACACCGAAGTCGCCGCCGCCATCCGTGAGGCCGATGCAGCCGATCGCGCCTACCGAGCAGCCTTGAGCGCAGTGGAGATCGCCAAAGCCAAGGAGGACGAGCGGCAACGTCAGGAGAACCGGGCCAACCCGGCCCCGACGTCCACCTCGACGACATCGACACCATC
>CAZSOF010000054.1:5895-12223 GCA_964607685.1 uncultured Acidimicrobiaceae bacterium
CCACAACCGCTCCCAACGCCGGGTATTCCGGCTACGACCCCACCGATGCCGAGGCCAATGTCGGCACTGCAGCCTGGCTGGCCAACCGATATCAGGAGTTGGGCTACTACTACTGGTACCCCTGGAACTGCAAGTGGGTGTTGGACTAGCCGATCCTTAGACTGCCGCCCGACATGGAGAGCCAAGACCTCAATCCAGGCCGACAGATCGGCCTGATGGTCCTGGCCCTGGCGGTGACGATCCCCGGCGTGGCGCTCAAGCTCACCGCGGACCACCCCGACGCTCTTCTCGCCGCCATTCTGTTCGGCGTCGCCATCGTCGGTGCAGCCTTCATGATCTCCTGGGCAGCCGAGATCATCCAGCTGGACGTGGGTGGAGGCTTGGCGTTGGCCCTTCTCGCTCTGATAGCGGTGCTTCCCGAATACGCGGTGGACTTCGTTCTAACTGCCGAAGCCGGCCGGGAGTTCGCCGCCACCGGGGCGGCCGATGAGTTCGGTCCCCTGGCGCTGGCCAACATGACTGGCGCCAACCAGCTCCTCATCGGCTTCGGCTGGCCACTCGTCATCCTTCTCGGCACGTGGCGGGTCCGGCGCATGAATGCACCCCCGGAAAGGTCCGAGATGGCCACCGCAACGACCGTCCACCTGTCTCGATCTCAGTCGGTGGACGTCGCCTATCTGGCCACTGCCTCGCTGTACGGGATGACGCTGTTCCTGAAGGAAACCCTGAGCCTGTTCGACGCAGTCGTCCTGGTGGCCATCTATGTGGCCTACATGATCCGTCTCTCCGGTGCATCACCGGAGGAGCCACATCTCGTCGGTCCCAGCGCATATGTTGCCAGTCTGCCCAAAGCCGCCCGCCGTGCCCTCAACTACCTTCTGTTTCTCCTGTCGGCGACAGTGATAGTCCTGGTTGCCGAACCGTTCGCCGAATCGTTGAAAGCGCTCGGTGAGGAGATCGGGATAAGCGATTTCCTGCTGATCAAGTGGCTGGCGCCCTTCGCCTCCGAAGCCCCGGAGCTGTTGATCGCCAGTCTCTTCGCATGGCGTCTCGCGGCTCGGACCGGGATCGGCGCACTCATCTCGTCCAAAGTCAATCAATGGACTCTGCTCGTGGGGACACTGCCCATCGTCTTCATGATCTTCGCCGGGCAATTGCATGGGCTGCCGCTGAACGAGGTCCAACGTGACGAGTTGTGGGTAACCGCCACCCAGTCGGTCTTCGCCGTGGCCATCATCGCCAGCAGATCCATAAGCAGAGGGGAGGCCTGGGCGATGCTCGGCCTGTTCATCGTTCAGCTGGGTGAGTCGTGGCTGGCGGAGATCGGGGTCATATCCGAGAACGTGTCAGCTGCCGCCCGGGTGGGGGTTGGAGTGATGTTTCTCCTCGCCGCGGCTTGGGTTCTCCGTGACGATTTCAAGCGTTTCACGCGAGTGCTGAGTGACGGGTTTCGGGCCCCGTGGGCGGAGCTGGAAGGACAGACTCAGGAAGTCTGAGAGCCGACCCTCTTCAAATCGGTACCTGCCAGCGCGTAGTTTCGGTGGTGACCTCGAAAGGAACGACATGGGCACGCGCTATTTCAGCAACGCCGTCTTCAGCTTTCTCAAAGAGCTCGACGCCAACAACAACAAGCAATGGTGGGAGGAGAACAAGGAGCGCTATGGCGAGACGATTCGCGAGCCGGCGCTCGACTTCATCGAGGATTTCGGGCGAGAGCTGAACAAGATCGCACCCCACTTCCTGGCCGATCCACGTGCCAACGGTGGCTCATTGATGCGCCCTTATCGGGACATCAGATTCTCCAAGGACAAGACGCCATACAAGACCAACGTCGGGATTCAGTTTCGACACGCCCGGGGCAAGGATGTTCACGCTCCCGGGCTCTATGTCCACCTCGAGCCAGGACAGAACTTTGTCGGCGTCGGCATGTGGCATCCGGAGAGTGCAGTGGCATCCCGCATCCGCCAGGCGATCAACGACGATCCTGACCGATGGAAGAGGGCGGCTCACGCCAAGAGGTTCACCGACACCTGGTCACTTGGCGACCACGAGGACGATCGGCTCAAGCGGGTCCCCAAGAGCTTCGACCCCGACCATCCCTTTCCCGACGATCTGAGACTGAAGAGCTTCACCGCGGGTGCGATGGTCACCCAGAAGACAGTGACATCGGGTGCGTTCGCCGATGAGCTCTTGAAGAAGTTCAAGGATGCCGCGCCATACACCCGATTCTTATGTGATGCCATCGGGGTGCCCTTCTAGTCGACAGGGGCACCTCCGACACCTAGTTTGTGTCCGCCACCCGACGGGGGAAAAGAAGATTGGCCACATATGACGGCGTCGTCACCTTTGCCGATGACGACATCCCGGTAATCGTCGAACTCGACGAAAAGCGAATCCGCCTCTCGGCCTCAGGTACCGAGATCGGCGACTGGTCCGCCGCCGAATGCGCCATCTCCCACGTCACTGAGACCACCTACTCGATCACTGCCGAGAACGAGACGCTGCATTTCGTTCCCAACCAGCCGGGTCTGTTTGCGGCGGCGGTCAACGGTGGGGCCACAGCAGCGGTGCCCGTGCCGCCAAAGGAGCCGGGACAGAGACTGCTGGCGGCCGACGGCGTGACCCAGGCCCCGCCACCCAAGCCGATGACCATGGCGCTCTTCTACGCTCTATGTGTCAGCACCGCTGCCTTGGCCATCTGGTCTCTGATCAGCATGATCGTCGGCTGACTACGGGACCACCTTTCGCCCTCACTGGTCGGCTCGGCTAAGTCGGTGGGAGCTCCATCCAGCCACCCACCCGATCGAGGAGGTACTCGCTGACCTCTCGTGACCGATCGAGGACCTCGCAGAGCTGTTCCCGCCCCATGAGGATGTCGACCAGACTGACCTGTGTCTTCCCGGTGAGCTGAAGACGGCGCTCCGGGGCACCGATGACGTCGGCGAAGGAGTCGACGGCCGAAACCTCGACCGAGAGGGTCATCCCCCCCAAGCCGGCGAGATCGGTGGCCAGAACCAGCAGGTCGGGTGGGTCGTGAAGTGGAGGGACCGCCCAGTTGAAATAGAGATCGAGGAAGTACTCGTCGGGCGGTTCCTCGAACTCGGCCATCTCCTCGAGCCGCTCCCTTATCGAGAGCAGCACGCCCGGGTTGACATCGAGAGCCACATGGAGATCGATCGGACCCCCACATCCGGCTTCCGGATGGACATCCACCTCCCAGGATTGGCGAAGCGAATAGGTCTCCACGAAGTGCCGCTCATCGTGCACGTGGAAACCGTGCTCGGTGGCGTGTTCCTTGAAGTCGGCTATGAAGCCCGGAATGTCAATCGCCATGTGGTCCAGAGGTTATTGGACAGAGCGACACACGGCGAGGGCGTTCACGAACGGCGTCTCCAGCCCACGAAGAGCCCGCCCAGGAAGCCGAGGACCGCAGCCAGGGGCATAGCCGGCTCCGGCTGAGCGACCACCACTTCGGGGCCCGGCGGCTCCTCGGCCTCGATCTCCCCGGTCTCGATGTAGCGGTGGTAGACGTTGGTCACCTCTGCGCCGTACAGGAATACAGCCGACAGAACGAAGGTGGCCAGGAGAATCACGAACAAGGCACCGGCGAATTGAGACGCCGAGGTGTTCTCGTCCCAGTTGAAGTAGAGGCCGATCCCGAATGCGGAGATCACGAACATCACCGACGTGAAGGCGGATCCGAAGAAGAGTGCCCGTCTCCGAACCCGAACCCTGGTCAGCGACTGGAAGACCAGGGCGAAGAGAACCGGAAGAACAACTAGCGAGACGAACGGCGACAACTGACCGATCACGTCGTGGAACAAACGCAGCCCACTTCGATCGAAGAGACTCTCGAAGAAGCCCCAAAGGAAATTGACAGCCCACACCGTGATCAGAAGGACACCCAGCCCCAGCGTCCAGAGGAAGCCGAGCCCGCGTTGACGTATGAAGGCGGCCACCCCCGTGATGTGGTCGTAGGGCACTTCGAATATGTCGTTCAGGTCGTTCTGCAATTCGAGGAAGAGACTCGAGGAGGTCCACAGCAACAGCACGAACCCGACTACCGCCGCGGCGTCTCCGGTCTCGATCGCCGAGGCGATGAGAATGGACACCGCCCCCGCCACCTGGGTCCCTGCAATGGACTCGATACGGTCCAGCATCTCCTGCTCGGCCCCGGTCGAATCCCCCAAGATCAGGCCAAAGACCCAGAGCGCGATGAGCATAAGGGGGGCGAGAGCGAAGATCATCCGGTAGGCCACGGCCGCCGACATCCGGTTGGCGCGATCCTGTCCGAACGCCACTCCGGCCTCTCTCAGGACAGAGAAAGTGAACACGGCACGGTCCTTGAGCCAGTTCCACATCTTGGCCCAGGGTATCCGGGCATACACTCGATTCTGATGAGTCACCCCTTCCGACCGCCTCTGGAAACCATGGAAGCCAAGGTCTCCGAGAAATGGCCCGAGGGAGCATTCCTCTACGAGCCCAAGTGGGACGGATTCCGCTCCCTGTCCTGGTCGGAGCCGGAGAGCAGGATCGACTCCCGCAATCAGAGACCCCTCCTCCGCTACTTCCCCGAGCTGATGCCGGCGCTGCAGCAGCTGCCGTCGGGGACGGTGGTGGATGGGGAGATCGTGGTGGTGCTCGATGGCGTCACCGATTTCGACACCCTGCAGCAGCGAATCCACCCCGCCGACTCAAGAATCAGCCTGCTCTCGGAGGAGACTCCCGCCGAGCTGGTTGCATTCGACATCCTGGCTCACAAAGGCGTGGACCTGCGCGAGGCCCCGTTCACCGAGCGACGCCAGCATTTGGTGGACCTCACCGGTGATCTCGAGTTTCCGTGGCATCTCACCCCTCAGACCGACAGCGAGGAGACCGCCAAGATGTGGTTCCACGAGTTCGAACCCGCAGGGTGCGACGGGATAATCGTCAAACGTCCCGACCTCACCTATCAGCACGGGAAGCGGGCGATGGTCAAGTTAAAGCACCGGCGCACCATCGATGTGGTGGTCGGTGGGTTCAGGGAGCACAAGGACGGCGGAAAGATCGGGTCGCTCCTCCTGGGTCTGTACAACGAGAACGGTGACTTCCACTTCATTGGTCACTGCTCGGGTTTTCCCGATGCCGACCGGGTCGAGATCTACAACCGATTCATGGAGCTGCGAGCCGATGACAGCTTCGACGAGGCGGCCCGGGCTCCCGGAGGCCCCAGCCGGTGGTCGGCGGGCAAAGACAGCTCGTGGATCCCGGTACAACCCGGAGTGGTGGTCGAGGTCTCCTACGACCAGCTGGAGGGAGACCGTTTCCGTCACGCGTCCCGCTTCCACCGGTGGCGCCCGGACAAGGAGGCCGCACAGTGCACCATGGACCAACTGGAGCGCCCCGAAGGGGCCGGTTTTCGTCAGGTGGTGGGCGGCTGATCCCGTTCTGTGAGTAGAGATCGCGGTGTAGATCACATTTCTACTCACAAAAAGGAATGGGGATGCGTGGGAAACCGGGGTGATCCCTGATTTCGCCCCGATGTCGCGCCTGCCACACTTCCGGTGATGGGTCAGGGAAACGTCGTAGAGATCTCGGGCCTGACCCACGATTACGGCGAGGTCGTGGCCTTACGCGATCTGAGTCTCGAGATACCCGCCGGGGTCACGGGTCTGGTCGGTGCCAACGGGGCCGGCAAGACGACGATGCTCCGACTGCTTCTCGGCCTCCTCCACCCGACGATCGGGTCGATGAGGGTGCTGGGGCACGACCCCGAGACCGAGCCCCTGGAGGTCCGGGCCAGGCTGGGATACATGCCGGAGGGGGAGTGTCTCCCCAAGGACCAGACCGCGGCCGACTTCGTCTCCTACGCAGCCCAGCTCGCCGGCATCCCCAAGCGTGAGGCCCGGCGCCGCTCCTCGGAGACGCTCTTCCTCGTGGGCCTCGAAGAGGAGCGATTCAGGTATCTAGGAGATTTCTCCACCGGTATGCAGCAGCGGGTCAAGATCGCACAGGCGATCGTCCACGACCCCGACCTGCTCCTGCTCGACGAACCAGCCTCGGGGCTGGACCCTGCGGGCAGGGCCCAGATGCTCCAGCTGATCCGGCGGCTGGGTGACTTCGACATCAACGTCATAGTCAGCTCACACGTCCTCACCGATATCGAAGACACCTGCTCATGGGTGGTGATGCTCCATGCCGGGGATCTCCTTCGCTCAGGGCCCCTGAAGGGCTTCGAGCAACGGGGAACGGTGCAGGTCGAGGTGTTGGCCGACGCCGAGCAAGTGGCGCGACGACTCAGCAACCGGGGGTGGGAGGTCCAGCTCGAAGGGCTGCGGCTGGTCGTCGG
>CAZSOF010000055.1:0-3592 GCA_964607685.1 uncultured Acidimicrobiaceae bacterium
AGTCAGGACTCGCCGAGACGGTCGCGACGGGCCTGTAGCAGCTCGGCGGCTCTCTCCAGGGTGATCGTCTCCGGTGAGTCGCCTTTGCGCAGCGAGGCGTTCACCTCACCGTCGGTCACGTAAGGGCCGTAGCGGCCGGAGCGAACGGTGACGGTCTTCCCCGAAACCGGATCCTCGCCGAGTTCCCTCAGGCTCGACGATCTGGCCTGTCCACGTCGACGCGGTGGCTCGGCGAGGAGCCGCAGAGCATCATTCCTGGTGAGCGTGAACAGATCATCCTCGTTGTCCAGGCTTCGTCGGTCGTCCCCACGCTGGATATACGGGCCGTAACGGCCGTTGAGGGCGACGATCTCCACACCCTGGTCGTCTGCCCCGACCACCCGGGGCAGGGAGAGGAGTCTCAGGGCGTCGTCCAACCCCAGCTCGTCGAGGGTCATCGTCTTCAACAAGGAGGCTCGCTTGGGCTTGGTCTTGGACCCGTCCTCCTGCTCTCCGAGCTGGACATAAGGGCCAAAGCGGCCTGTCTTCCCATAGACGGTGAGGCCACTCTCCGGGTCGGTGCCCAGGATCTTCTCACCGGCATTCTGCGCCTGGATCAGCTCCAGGGCCCTCTCCACCGTGACCTCGTCGGGGGCCACATCGTCGGGGATGGAGCCCCGCTCATCGCCACGCTCCACGTACGGTCCATAGCGGCCCACCCGGGCAACGATCGGCGTGCCCCCCTCGTCCTCTCCGATGGGGATTGAGTTCACCGCTCTGGGGTCGATCTCATCGAGGCGGGCAGCGACCTTCTCTTTCAACCCCTCGTCTCCGAAGTAGAACGCCGACAGCCAGGGCACCGACTCCTCATCCCCCTCCGCAATTCGATCGAGGTCGGTCTCCATGGTGGCGGTGAACTCGTAGTCGACGAGGCTCGGGAAGTGATTCTCCAGCAGGCCGACGACCCCGAACGCGGTGAACGTGGGCACCAAGGCCGTCCCCTTCTTGAAGACATACCCACGGTCCTGAATGGTGGTCATGATCGAGGCATAGGTCGACGGGCGACCGACACCCAGTTCCTCGAGTCTCTGTACCAACGAGGCCTCGGTGAACCTCGCCGGTGGTCGCGTCTCGTGACCGCTTGGCTTGAGACGCTCGCAGGCCAGTGGGTCGCCCTCGCTCAGCGGTGGGAGCAGGCGCTCCCTGTCGTCCAACTCGGAATCCGGGTCATCGACGCCCTGTACATAGGCTCGCAGGAACCCGGGAAAGGTGATGGTGCGTCCGGAGGCCGCGAACACCGCCTTCTCACCGGAAGAGGCATCGGCGGCGAGCCGGATCGAGACGGTGACACCCTTGGCGTCGGCCATCTGTGAGGCGACGGTGCGCTTCCAGATCAGGTCGTAGAGCGCTGCCTCGTCCCGCCCGACCTGGTCGGCGACCTGGGTCGGGGTCAGGAAGTCGCCGGCCGGCCTGATCGCCTCGTGCGCCTCCTGGGCACCTCTTGCCTGCTTTCCCGAGTACTTCCTGGGGCTCGACGACAGATAGTCGGAGCCATAGAGCTTCTTCACCTGGGCCCGGGCGGCGGTCACCGCGGCGTCGGACAGCTCGATCGAGTCGGTGCGCATGTAGGTGATGAATCCGCTCTCATACAACCGTTGGGCAACCGACATGGTCCGCGACGAGGAGAAACGAAGCTTGCGTCCGGCATCCTGTTGCAGGGTGGCCGTGCGAAACGGTGGGTACGGCCTTCTCGTGTAGGGCTTCGACTCCACCGACTCGACCGCGAACTCGGAGTCGCCGAGGCTGGTGGCCAGACTCGTGGCGGCGGTCTGGTCTAGGACCAGCACATCTTTGCCCGTTTTGCCCGTGGCATCGAAGTCACGACCGGTGGCCACCCTTTGGCCGTCAACGGAGAAGAGTGTGGCGCCAAAGGCCGCGTCCAGGTCGGATGCCGGGGCGAACGAGCCCTCTATCGACCAATACCCGGCTGGAACGAAAGCCATACGCTCGCGCTCCCTCTCGACGACGATGCGGATCGCCACGCTCTGCACCCGCCCGGCTGACAGCCTGGGCTGGACCTTCTTCCACAACACTGGAGACACCTCGTACCCGTAGAGCCGGTCGAGGATTCGTCTCGCTTCCTGGGCGGAGACCAGGCGCTCGTCCAGGTCGCGTGGATGGGAGAAGGCCTCCTCTATGGCGGGCCGTGTGATCTCGTGGAACACCATCCGCCTGACGGGAACCTTCGGCTTGAGGACTTCAACGAGATGCCAGGCAATGGCTTCCCCCTCCCGATCCTCATCGGTGGCCAGGTAGAGCTCGTCGGCGTCCTTCAGGAGGGCCTTCAGCTTCTTGACCTGGGACCGGCGCTCCTTGGGCACCACATAGAGAGGCTCGAAGTCGTGGTCCACGTTCACACCGAGACGAGCCCACTCCTCTCCTTTGGCCTTGGCCGGTATCTCCGATGCCGAGCGTGGCAGGTCGCGTATGTGGCCCATCGAAGACTCCACCGTGGCCTCCGGACCCAGGAATTCGGCGATGGTCCGGGCCTTGGTGGGGGACTCCACGATGACGAGGCTCTTTGCCATTGGGTGGCAGTTGACACCAATTCGTGGGGCTATGTCAATCTCTTCGGTCGTGTACCAGGCGATGGTTACCGTGTCGTCGGTGAGCAAGTACATAGCTCTGGAAGGGGTCGATGGGAGTGGCAAGAGCACCGTCGCCAGAGCCCTGGTCGCCCATCTGACGGACGCCGACACCGAGGCGTTGTTGGTCCGCGAGCCGGGTGGTACGGCACTTGGTGAGGCGGTGCGAGCTCTGCTCCTCGACACGGACTCCCTCGACGTCTGGGCCGAGGTGTTCCTGTTTGCCGCACAACGGGCCGAGTTGGCTCGTGACGTGATCGCCCCGGCCCTGTCTGCAGGGAAATGGGTGGTCTCCGACCGGACGTACTACTCCTCGATCGCCTACCAGGGGCGGGCCCGGGGGCTCGGTGAGGACAAGATCCGCTCCATCAACGAGGAGGGTCTCGAGGGAGTCGTCCCCGACCATGTATTCGTCCTCGACGTCGAGCCGGAGGTTGCCCTGGCTCGCCAACACGACGCCGACCGCATCGGCAACGAAGGGGCGGACTTCCAGTCGCGAGTGCGCTCGGCCTATCTCGATATGGCCGTGAAGGAGGACAAGGTCGTGGTCGTCGACGGGTCGCTATCCGTAGAGCAGATGGTGGACAGAATCCTCGAGGTGGTGGGATGACCGGGCTGTTCGCCGACGTCATCGGTCACAGGGGTGTGGTCGATCTGCTCACCGCGGAGCTGGAGCATCCGGCACAGGCCTACTTGCTCGTGGGTCCGCAGTCGGTGGGGAAGGAGTTCGTGGCGCTTCGTTTTGCCGCTGGCCTGCTCGGCGGGCTCCATGATGAGCGTGCCCGTCGGTTGGCTCTGGCGCGGAGCCATCCCGACCTGGCCATCCTCGAGCCTGAAGGTGCCACCAGCCTGGGCGTCGACCAGGCCCGTTCGGTCGTGTCCCGGGCATCGATGGTTCCCGTCGAGGCCACCCGCAGCGTCTTCCTCTTCCCCGACGCCGGGGCCATGACCGAGTCGGCGGCCAATGC
>CAZSOF010000055.1:3692-10572 GCA_964607685.1 uncultured Acidimicrobiaceae bacterium
GCAGCGTCTTCCTCTTCCCCGACGCCGGGGCCATGACCGAGTCGGCGGCCAATGCTCTCTTGAAGACGCTCGAGGAGCCCACGGCTCCCGTGGTCTTTCTCCTGGTGGCGGAGTCGGAGGACGACTTCCCGCCCACGGTGGCGTCCCGTTGCCGCTCGGTCCACATGGGTCGGGTGGCGTTACCCGAGCTGGTCGATGCCCTGGTCGGGAGGGGGCTGTCCGAGGAGGCGGCTACCGGCGTCGCCGTGGTGGCCGGGGGCCGGCCCGGTCTGGCGCTGGCCCTGATGAGCCGGCCCGAGGTGGCACGCTTCCGCGAGCTCTGGTTGTCGATCCCGTCTCAGGTGACCCCCCACCCGGGTGATGGCCAGCGTCTGGCAGCGGAGGTCTTGGCCGAGTTGGCTCCCCTGGTCGAGGAGTCGATTCTCGCCGACCTGCCCACGGACCGTGCGCAACGAGCGAGACGCCGGGCCGAGTTGTCGCTGCTGGTCAACGGTCTGGAGATCCTGGCGTCCTGGTACTCGGACTCCGCCGCCCTGCAGCTCGGGGGCCCAATCCGCAACCAGGACGTCGACCTCGGCTCTTTGACCGATGTCGCCCCGCGCAAAGCGGTGTCGTCGGCGGAGGCGGTGTTGGACGCCGTGGTCGACATCCAGGCCAATCTGCGTCGCGAGCTGGTGCTGGCCAACCTGTTCTCCACGCTGGGGTCGGACGTCTAGGTGCCTCGGACGGTGAGCCGTACGTCCCTCTGAACGGGACCCACATCGACCTGCCGATATCGCCGGTCAGATCTAGAATTCGTGAGCTCGCCGGAGTAGCTCAGTGGTAGAGCAATTCACTCGTAATGAATAGGTCAGGGGTTCGACTCCCCTCTCCGGCTCCGAACTAGGCCCCCAATCCCCCCACCGCTACCGTGCCCTTCTCATGGCCGACCAGGCAGACTTCGAGCGGGATGCGCTCCAGTATTCCCGTCAGCTCTATTCCGCCGCCATGCGGATGGCGCGCAACCCTGCCGATGCCGAGGACCTGGTCCAGGAGACGTTCCTCAAGGCCTATCGAGCCTACGACACCTTCACCGAAGGCACCAACCTCAAGGCCTGGCTCTACCGCATCCTCACCAACACCTACATCAACAAATACCGCAAGGACACCCGACGCCCCAGCGAAGTGGATCTCGGTGATGTCGAGGACCTCTACCTGTATCGGCGGATTGGGTCGGAGGAGTCGGCCGACGCCTCCCGGACCACCGAGGATCGGGTTCTCGATGGTCTGGTGGAGTCGGATATCAAAGCCGCGGTGGAAGAGCTACCGGAGAACTTCCGTCTCCCCGTGTTGCTGGCAGACCTGGAGGGTTTCTCGTACAAGGAGATCGCCGAGATCCTCGATATCCCGATCGGTACAGTTATGTCGCGGCTGCACCGCGGAAGAAAAGCCATGCAGAAGAGGTTGTGGGAGTTTGCACGCGAGCGCGGGCTCCTGCCTGAAGGCGCCGAAAGACCATGAGTCACACCTGCGACGAGACAACCAAGCAGCTCTACACCTATCTCGATGCTGAGCTGGACGAGAGGACGGCGGCCTCAATCAGAGGTCATCTCGAGGACTGTCCCGGGTGCTTCGAGGGCTTTCAATTCGAGCGAAGGCTGAAGGACGTGATCCGGGGTTGTCTGTCCGAGGACATGCCGGAGGCACTGGTCAACAAGGTCAAAGACCTCATCCGTCAGGAACAAGCGAGCACATAGAGCTCTTCGCTGGTCTCCGCGGTCGAGCTCGCCACGGCGAGGTTCGCTCCTGGGACCGGGGAGTGGGTAGTCTGCGAGAAATGAGCCGTCCCGTGCGCCACTCGGTGATTCTCCTGATAGTGACCGCAACCACGGTCCTGTTCCCGCTATCCGTGATCGCCGCCGAGGAGGGCGACGAGGGCGGCGGAGAAGCGACCACGACGACCATCAGCAGTGGCCTGTCCCCCGCGGTGGAGGTGAGCGACGCGGAGGCCGAGCCCCCAACCGCCGACTGGACATACCGCTTCATGATTCCGACCGCCCTGGTGCTGGCGGCGGTCGTCGTCCTCATCACTGCCGTCAAGTACTTCACCGACGTCGTGCGGAAGCGGTATCGCATCGTCGAAGAGTGACCACGTCACGGCCGGGACGTGGCCGTCTATCGGATCGCCTGGCGGGCACCTACCCGCTGGCGGAGACCTACCACTGGACCTCGCTCGAAGAGGAGATGGGGCGGGTCACGGACGAGGTCTCCGAGATCGTGCCGGCTGCCACCGGTCTCGCCCTTCCCGGCTCGCCACAGACCTTGGTGATAGGCCGTTCCCAATGGATCGAGAGGAACGTGGCCTCGTTCTCCCATCTCACCGAGCCCGCTCGAAGAAAGCTGGAGGAGCGTATTGCAGGCACAGGCTCCAGCAGTCAGGCGGCCGCCGCAATGGCCGAGCGGGTGATGAATGCGGAGACTCGTGCCGTGCTCGGGGTCCTGGCTCGACGTGTCCTGGGACAGTATGAACTGGTCCTCCCCACCGGTGAGGAGGGTGACGTGGTGGCCTATGTCGGGCCCAACATCCTGCAGATGGAGAGAACCCACCAGTTCAAGCCTGCCGAGTTCCGCTTTTGGGTGGCGCTGCACGAGCTGACCCATCGCGGTCAATTCCAGGGAATCCCCTGGATGCGCGACTACTTCATGAGTCTCGTCACCGAGCTCGTCGAGTTGTCCCGACCGGAGCCCGGGATGCTGGGCCGGGTCATCGAAGAGCTCGGTAAGAGACGGGCTTCTGGTCGCCCCCTGGTCGATGAGCGCGGCCTGTTCGGCCTGTTCGCCTCCCCGGAGCAGAATGCCGTGGTCGACAAGGTCCAGGCCCTCATGTCATTGCTGGAAGGCCACGGCCACGTGGTGATGGATCGTGTCGGCGAGACACGTCTCCGGTCTCAGGCGCGGATGAGCCGTGTCCTCAAGGGGAGGCGCACCGACCGCCGCACGGCCGCTTTCTTTCGTCTCACCGGCCTGGAGATGAAGCTCAAGCAGTACAAGCAGGGCGAGCGTTTCGTGCTGGCGGTGGAGCGCGAGGCGGGATGGGACAGCATTCGGGTGGCATTCAGGGGTGCCAGCAGTCTCCCCACCCTGGCCGAGATAGAGCAGCCGAGGGCATGGTTGGAACGCGTCGCCTGACCGAGCTGATCGAAGCGACCCTCCCCCGAATCGAGCTGCCCACAGGCCCGGTGCTCATCGCGCTGTCCGGCGGGGCGGATTCCGCGGCCCTTGCCTATATCACCATCGAGGCCGGGGTGCACTGCTCGGGCCTCCATGTCAATCACGGGTTTCCGGCGTCGGGGATGATGGAGAAAGCGGCGAGAGCAGTTGCCTCACAGCTGGATATTGCCTTACAGGTGGAATCGGTGACCGTTCCCGAAGGGCCCTCGCCCGAGGCGATGGCCCGCGAAGCCCGATACCGGGTGTTCGACGCGGCCACCGTGCCGGTCCTCACCGGGCACACCCTCGACGACAGCGCGGAGACGATCCTGATCAACCTGACACGTGGCACCGGGCCTGCCGGCCTGGCCGGCATCCCGGCTCACCGTCCCCTCCGGGTCTATCGACCACTGCTGGGTGTTACCCGGAGCGAGACCCGCGAGATCGCCACCCTCACCGGTCTCGAATTCGCCGACGACCCGATGAACGACGACCCGGCTCTCATCCGCAACCGAATTCGTCGCCAGGTCCTCCCCATGCTGCGCGAGCTGAATCCGCTGGTGACCCAGTCTCTGGCCCGGGCCGCGCAGACTCTGTCCGCCGACGCCGACTTTCTCGACCGCATGGCCGACAGATTCCGAGCCACCGATGCCGTGCCCATCGGTCTTGTCTTCACTCTCCCCAAACCGATCGCCGACCGTGTCCTGCTTCGTCTTCTGGCCAACAACGGGGTAGGGCCCACGGCGGATCGATTGGCTCGGGTCTGGTCTGTGGTCACCGGGGAATCGGAGCGTCAGGAACTGGCGTCGGGACAGTCGGTCTGCCGGCATGGGCCATTGCTGGTCATCGAGTAGTCGGGCTCCCCAACACTCCGCTAGTTTCTGCGACTCGCCAGATAGGAACCAATGGAAGTCAAGCCCCTGATCACCGCCGAGGAGATCGAAGAAAAGCTCGCCGAGATGGGAAAGCAGATCTCCGAGGACTACGCAGGCAAGGAGGTGCTTCTGGTCGGCGTGCTGCGAGGGGCGTTCATGGTGATGGCCGACCTCGCCCGTCACATCGATCTGGCGTGCGAGTTCGACTTCATGGCCGTGTCCTCCTACGGAGCGTCAACCCAGACCTCCGGGGTCGTGCGGATACTGAAGGACCTCGATGAGGAGATCGAAGGACGACATGTCCTCATAGTCGAGGACATCATCGACTCCGGGCTCACCCTCAACTATCTGATCAAGAGTCTCAAGGTTCGCAAGCCGGCATCTCTCGAGATTGCGGCGCTGCTGCTCAAAGAGGGGATCCAACGGGTGCCCATCGAGGTCAAGTACGTGGCGTTCCCCATCGGCCCCGAATTCGTGGTCGGATATGGCCTCGACTACGCGGGCAGGTACCGAAATCTCCCTTACGTGGGGATCATGGGGGAAGAATCCTGACCACAACGGGGTTCGACTATTCGCCTGTCCGGCGTAGCATCTATACCAACCCTCCCAGAACAGAGGCCTGTTGAACCGCACCCTACGAACCCTCATTGTCTACGGGATGTCGATCATCCTGGTCGCCATCCTGTTCTCGTGGTGGTTCGACCAGGTCGCCGGACCCGAGGAGATCCCGATCTCCCAGTTCGTGGAGAGCGTGGAAGATCATGACTACGAACAGGTGGTCCTGCTACGCCGCTCACTGAAGGCCCAGGCCAGGACGGTGGGTAGCACCGCCGAGGAGGGTGCCTTCGACGAGGTGGCCAACTACGTGGAGGGGTTCGAACAGGAACTGACCGACACACTCACCCGAACCGGCACCGAATGGTCTATCGATGAAGAACCCGCCGGGTTCTGGGAGTTGCTGGTCGGATTCCTGCCCTGGCTGTTCCTGCTGGGCTTCATGGTCTTCATCTTCATGCAGATGCAGGGTGGCGGGAACCGTGTCATGCAGTTCGGCAAGTCACGGGCCAAGCTGGTCGGCAAGGAGCAGCCCAAGGTCACATTCGATGACGTGGCCGGTCTTCAGGAAGCCAAGGAAGAGCTGGAGGAGATAAAGGACTTCCTGGCAAACCCCGACCGCTATCGGCAGATGGGGGCAAAGATCCCCAAGGGTGTCCTCCTGTTCGGGCCACCCGGAACCGGGAAGACCTTGCTCGCCCGGGCCGTGGCCGGCGAGGCCGGGGTGCCGTTCATGTCCATCTCGGGGTCTGACTTCGTCGAGATGTTCGTGGGTGTCGGTGCTGCCCGTGTCCGTGACCTGTTCGAGCAGGCGAAGCAGAGCGCTCCCGCCATCATCTTCATCGACGAGATCGACGCGGTTGGCCGGCATCGTGGCGCCGGTCTCGGTGGTGGTCACGACGAGAGGGAACAGACACTCAACCAACTCCTCGTGGAGCTCGACGGATTCGAGGGAAACACCGGAGTGATCGTCATGGCGGCCACCAACCGCCCGGACATTCTCGATCCCGCCCTGTTGCGTCCGGGTCGCTTCGACCGTCAGATCACCGTTGACGCACCGGATATCGAGGGCCGACAGGCGATTCTGGAGGTCCACTCCAGAGGCAAGCCCCTGGCCGAGGAGATCGACCTCGAGGTACTGGCCCGTCGCACCCCCGGCTTCACCGGAGCCGACCTGGCCAACTTGATCAATGAGGCGGCGCTGCTGGCAGCCCGGAAACGGTCCAAGCACATCACCATGGATGAGCTGGAAGAGGCCATCGACCGTGTCATCGCCGGCCCCCAGCGCAAGACCCGGGTGCTTTCTGAGGAGGAGCGGAAGGTCATCGCCTATCACGAGACGGGTCACGCCCTCGTCGGCTATGCGTTGCCCAATTCAGACCCGGTCCACAAGATAACCATCGTCTCCCGGGGACGTTCGCTGGGGCACACGCTGGCCCTACCCACCCATGACAAATACCTGTCACGACGCAGCGAGCTGGTGGACCGTCTCGCCATGCTCCTCGGCGGCCGAACCGCGGAGGAGTTGATCTTCGCCGATCCGTCGACCGGTGCCGCCGACGATATAGAGAAAGCCACCTCCATCGCTCGTCGCATGGTCATGGAATATGGGATGAGCGACGAGTTGGGCCCGATGCAATACGGTCGACCCAACGGTGAGGTGTTCCTGGGTCGCGACTACTCGCGTCAACAGGACTACTCCGACGAGGTTGCCGCCTTCATCGACGCCGAGGTACGGAAGCTGATCACGGCCGCTCACGACGAGGCGAGGACCATCCTCCAGCATCACTTGGATGCCCTGGAGCGCATGGTCGCAACTCTCCTCGAGAACGAGACGGTCGATCGTGAAGAGGTGGCAGAGATCTTCTCTGACGTGCCCAAATGGGAGCATGCTCTCGACGGCTCGCTTCGCATCAAATACCCGGACAATCCGGTGATCCCCCAGCAACGCGAGGACATCGCTGCGGCTGTGGAAGTGGATCGGGAGGAGGAGGAGCCGGAGGAGGTCACCGAGTCCCTCAAGCTGGACCGCAAGCTGCCTCGCACCAAGGGTCGGCCCGCCGAAGCGTGAAGGCTTCGGCGGGTTTGAGTTTGCGCCTGAGCTTCGCTCAGGTCCGCAAACTCAGCCCGAGGGCGAATGCAGATTCAGGTTTCGGACTGCACTTGAGCATGGCTTCCGGGGACATCGCGAAATAGACCACGTCTCCTTCTAGTTTTCGTTGTGTAATGGATCGGATCGACACCGGCCGGATCGAAAAGGC
>CAZSOF010000055.1:10672-12126 GCA_964607685.1 uncultured Acidimicrobiaceae bacterium
CTTCTAGTTTTCGTTGTGTAATGGATCGGATCGACACCGGCCGGATCGAAAAGGCCGTCAGAGAGATAATCGAGGCCCTGGGCGAGGATCCCCTGCGCGAGGGGCTGGCACAGACCCCTGAGCGGGTGGCCCGTTTCTACGAGGAGGTGTTTGGGGGAATCCACGTCGACCCCGGTGACGAGATCGACGCCTTCTTCGGCGAAGAACGCTATCAGGAGATAGTGATGGTGCGAGAGATCCCGTTCTACTCGATGTGTGAGCACCATTTCGTGCCGTTCCATGGCCAGGCTCATGTGGCCTATCTCCCCAGGGGCAAAGTCACCGGTCTCTCCAAACTGGCGCGTTTGGTCGAGGGTTACGCCCGTCGGCCCCAGATGCAGGAGAGGTTGACGGCTCAGGTGGCAAACTGCCTCGAGGAGCGTCTCGAGCCGCTGGGTGTTCTGGTGGTCATCGAGGCCGAGCACCTCTGCATGTCCATGCGCGGCGTGAAGAAACCCGGCGCCCGCACTGTGACCTCTGCGGTGAGGGGCATCATGGAGACCAATGCCGCCACCCGTTCCGAGGCGATGTCGCTTTTGTTCGGAACCGGTACTTGACCGGGTCTGAGCCCACCTGGTCCCTTTGCGGCAGGACCCTGGATCTCAGCTCCGGTGTCCTGGTCGGGGTGATCAATGTGACGCCCGACTCGTTCTCCGATGGCGGCGTGTTCCTGCAACCGGAGACCGCGATCTCCCACGGTCTGGCATTGGCTGCGGACGGTGCGGCTCTCATCGATGTGGGAGGTGAGTCGACGCGACCCGGTGCGACTCCGGTGATCGAGGAGGAGGAGGTTGTACGCGTCGTGCCGGTGGTCCGGGGCCTCGTCGACCACGGAATCGACGTCAGCATCGACACCTCCAAGCCGGGTGTCGCCGAGGCGGCGATCTCCGCGGGGGCGGTCGTCATCAACGATGTCACGGGTTTTCGCGATCCGGCGATGGTGGCGTTAGCCGTGGAGTCGGGGTGTGCCGTCGTGATCCTGCACATGATGGGAAGCCCGGCGGACATGCACCTCGACCCCCACTACGTCGATGTGGTCGGTGAGGTGGAGGCTTTTCTGACCGCACGTGCCGAAGCCCTGCTCTCCGCCGGTGTCGATCAGGGCAAAATCGCGATAGACCCCGGTCTCGGCTTCGGGAAGCGGTGGCATCACAGTCTCGCCTTGCTCAACAGTATCTCCCGTTTCGCCGCTCACGGCTATCCGGTGATGATCGGTGCCTCGCGTAAAGGGTTCCTGTCCAAGGTCGCCGGCGCCGAGAACATGGACGATCTCGACATGGCCTCGGCAGTGACCACCGCCCTCGGTTTTGCCCGTGGGGCGAGGCTCTTTCGAGTGCATGACGTCGCCAAATCAAGAGCAGCGCTGGGGATTGCGGCCGCTAACGTGGCCAGCCAGTAATGGGACGAATGGTTGC
>CAZSOF010000056.1:0-12038 GCA_964607685.1 uncultured Acidimicrobiaceae bacterium
ACGGTCACCTTGCGGCACGAATGCCCGTTCTTTGGCTGGAGTTGCGGAGCGTCGTTCGAGGTCACGGCGCCGGTGGGAACCGAAGTGCGGGGCTCCACCTCCAACGGTGCGGTCACCGTTGTGGGAATCGAAGGTCCGCTGACGGCAAGCACCAGCAACGGCGCAATCACCCTCGACTCGGTTTCGTCCATCGCCGATGTAGGCACTTCAAACGGCTCGATCACGGGCACGAATCTCGGCTCCGACGTGTTGGAGGCGAGAACCAGCAATGGACGGGTGGATCTGTCCTTCGCGGTGGCTCCGTCGTCGCTGGACATCTCGACGAGCAACGGAACCGTCGATGTGCTTCTCCCGTCGGAGTCGCCCCCCTATGCGGTGACCAGCTCGACTTCCAATGGTGAGGTCACCACCGACATCAGAACCGACCCGGCCTCTTCCCAAACGATCGTGATCGACACGTCGAACGGAGACATCAACGTCACCTACAACCACTGACTCCGGCGAGGTCGATCAGCCGGTTGCCCACTCCTGACAACGACGATTCTCAACATGGCGAACGGGGATCACAGCCAGTAGGCCAGGCTCAGCACTGGCCGTGTGGCGGTTCCAGCCCGGTGAGGATGCGGAAACTCTCCGACAGCTCCTCACAGGAGGGGTTCCCGATCCTCACCATTGGAGGCGGATCTGCCAACAGACCCCAGGCCATGGTCTCGGCGCCGTACTCGACACCCCGATCCGGCCACGGGAGCGCATCGTCGTCCCAGCTCGTCCTACCTGCGAACTCCAAGAGTCGTACCTCGGTGCTGGTGTCGACGTGATCGATCATCCACGCATGTGCCAGTTCGTGGGCGAATATGGCGCGAATGTGCCGTCGGGGCTCTTCGCACACGGGCTGGGCGAAGCAGATGTCGTTCTCGAAAAGACAGACATAGAGGACGCGGACGCCGTCGGACTGTATGACACGACCTGAACGGTCCACGCACTTCCGGGTCGGCTCGAAAGTCACCGCATCGAACTGCGGTTCCTCGAGCCCAACCACCGCAAATCTGCTCATGCCGTCGTGCAGCGCTCGTTCCAGCAGAGGTCCTCCATTGCGAACCTCGATCTCCCGCCCTTCCGGGCTGACGATGACTCCCGTTGCCACCTCATCTCCCGGACGCGGTATGCCCAAACCCGTCCACCAACCCAAAGGGGGATCCTTCAGGCAGCGGCGAAAAGAGGCAACCTCGTGATAGCGGTGCTCGGCGACGATCACCTGGTCGCCGATGTCCCAAACGACTGCCATCTGATGCGAGCATCCGTCGACGTCCGTCGTCTCGTAGATCCCGACGGCTCGAAGGGGATCGACGCCGTAGTCGGCCGGCCCGAGATACAAGGCCTGAACGGGCGAAGAGTCATCGTCTACGAGGAGTGCGACGCCTCTCGCCGCTATCCGGCCGGGGGAGGCGCTATCGAGTATCGAGTCGTGGCTGACTGCCACGACACCCGACAGGGCATCCACCACCATCGCATCACTTGCGTAGAGGGCCTGAACCGCTTCGGGGTCGCCGCCGGTCCAGGCTGCCTCGTAACTCGTGTACAGGTCGGTGTACTCGGAGAGGGTCCCCTCCGTGGCTCGTAGACTTCGCTGCAACGAGTAGGACAGGTCGAACACGGTCTCCCTCGAGATTCGTCCGTTCCCGATGGTGGCGACGACGGCGCTGTATTGACCCGAATCTCGCCATTGAACGAGGTTGAGGGCCCCGGCCGAGCCGAGATGCACCGCACCCAGCTGGCGACGCAGGTTGTTGGAATCCCATATGAGGAGATTGGGTATGAGAAGACCCCCACGCACATCCCCCCGCCACTGCTCGATGAAGGCTGTGCTCTCGTAGAAGTCGAGTATCCCGTAGAAGTCGTTCTCGTCGTACCTGGCCGAAAGCTCGTCGAAGAACCGGGTTGCCTCACTCCCCCAAACCGCCTCGTCAGGCGATGACTCATCCCCGCAGGACGCGATGGCCATCACAGCCCCCAGCACCAGAGCGGCCCGTAGCAACGAGCCCCAGGGAGGTCTCACCCTCCACACGGTATCCCACGCCGGTGACCGAGAGAGTGGAGCGCTAGATCCCGTCGATAAGCTCGCCGCCGTGCGAGCCCCCCTGATCACGGAGTTCAGACAGCCGTTGCAGCTCGGGGAGGTGCCGGAACCCCATGCGCCTTCTGCCGGCGTCGTTCTCCGTGTCGAGGCCAGCGGGATCTGCCGGAGCGATTGGCACGCCTGGATGGGGCATGAGCAGCTTCCAGGGCTACCCCATGTTCCTGGTCATGAAATGGCGGGAGTCGTCGAAACCGTCGGCAGTGAGGTGCACCACTGGCGCCCCGGCGACCGGGTCACCGTTCCGTTCTCGATCGGATGTGGCCGATGCGCTTCATGTCGCCAGGGTGATCTGAACACGTGCGACAGGGCGTTCACGCCGGGCTTCACGCACTGGGGGTCGTTTGCCGAGTTCGTAATGCTCGACCACGCCGACCTCAATCTGGTGGCTTTGCCCGACGAGCTCGACTCCGTCCATGCAGCTGCCCTTGGTTGCCGCTTCATCACTGCTTTTCGCGCAGTGGTCGACAGAGGCCGGATTCAAGGCGGGGAATGGCTGGCCGTCCACGGGTGTGGAGGAGTAGGACTGTCAGCAGTGATGATCGGGGCGGCGCTCGGCGCCAAGGTGGCTGCCGTCGACATCGACGACCGCAAGCTGACAATGGCAAAAGACTTGGGTGCCGCGGTCACGATCAATGCCACCCAGGAGGGCGATGTGGCCCAAGCCCTACGTGACGTCGCCGATGGTGGCGTTCACCTGTCTATCGATGCGTTGGGCAGCCGCGTCACGGCCCTGGCCTCCATCGGTTCCCTTCGCAAGCACGGTCGTCATGTACAAGTAGGCCTTCTGCCTGGAGATGACATCTCGCCACCCATCCCAGTGGAACCGATCGTCATGCGGGAGATAGAGATCCTCGGCAGTCGGGGTATGCCGGCTACCGACTATCCACGGGTTCTCCAGTTGGTTGCCTCTGACGCGGCCGATGTCAGTCGACTCGTCTCAAGCACCGTGTCTCTTCGGGATGCCGGAGAAGTGCTGGCGGCCATGAGCGAATTCAGCGGTGTCGGTATCACCGTGATCGACGGTTTCCGACCAGTCGTCTTCACCTAGCGGCGAAGGCTACAACGTGCGCAGGGCAGCAACCGAGTCTTCCAGTGCCTCCTTGGCGTCGGCGAAGAACATCATCGTCTTCTCGTTATAGAAGAGAGGGTTGTCGATGCCGGCAAATCCAGGTGAGAGGCTGCGCTTGACCACAACCACCGTGCCCGCCCGGTCGACGTTGAGGATGGGCATCCCGTAGATCGGCGATCCGGGGTCGTCCCGGGCCGAGGGATTCACGACGTCGTTGGCTCCCAGGATCAGCACCACGTCGGTTTGCGGGAACTGGGGGTCGGCCTGCTCCAGGTCGAGCAGCTGCTCGTAGGGAACGTCGGCCTCGGCGAGTAGCACGTTCATGTGACCGGGCATCCGCCCCGCCACCGGGTGAATGGCGTAGTGGACCGTTGTCCCCCGCTCCTCGAGTTCATCGGCCAGCTCGCGGACGGCGTGCTGTGCTTGTGCGACGGCCAGCCCGTAGCCGGGCACGATCATCACCGAATCGGCATAGCCCAGGCTGATGGCAACGTCCTCGGGCGTCGCCCGCCGCACCGGTTTGTCGGAGAATCCCGGGGGAACCGAGGCGCCCTCTGTTCCAAACCCCGCAAACAGGACGTTGGCCAACGATCTGTTCATTGCCTCGGTCATCTGGAACGTGAGGATGAGCCCGGCGGCTCCAACCAGAGCTCCCCCGATGATGAGAGGGTTGGATTCGATCACGAAACCGGCGGCTGCCGCTGCCAGACCCGAGAAGGAGTTGAGCAGGGATATGACAACCGGCATGTCGGCGCCACCAATCGGTATCACCGCGAGAATCCCCACGAGCAAGGAAAGGGTTCCGACGATCCAGTAGCCGTTGATGTCGCCGACGACCCCGGTCCAGACCCCGATACCGACCAGAGCCACGCCGAGGAGACCGTTGACTATCTGCTGGCCGGGGAAGAGGAGCGGCCGGCCCGGAATGAGACCCTGGAGTTTGCCGAACGCCACCACGCTGCCGGTGAAGGTGACCGCTCCGATCAGTGTGGAAACCAGGATCGAGACCGTCGTCTGGACCGGGAACCCGCTGAGGCCGTTCTCCACTACTTCAGTGGCTGCCACCAGTGCCGATGCGATTCCGCCAAAGCCGTTGAAGATCGCCACCATCTGAGGCATCGCGGTCATCTGGACCCTCACCGCGGCCCAGATCCCGATTAGGGCCCCCACCACCAATCCTGCGGCGACTGTCGTCCAGTTGACTATGTCCTGGCTGACCAGGGTTATCACCACCGCAGCCAACATCCCCAGAGCGGCGATCCAATTGCCGGATCGAGCGGTGCGTGGCCCGCCGAGACGCTTCAACCCGACGATGAAGGCCACCGCGGAGGCCAGATAGAGAACCTCTGTCACCTTGACTTCCGCTCCCGGTCGGCGCGGCTCTTGAACATCTCGAGCATCCGGTCGGTGACCAGGAAGCCGCCGACCACGTTGATCGTGGCCGTTACCACGGCCAGAAAGCCGAGTGTTTGGGCCAGACCTGACGCCCCAAGACCGGCCGCGGTGACCGCACCGATGATGGTGATGCCGGAGATGGCGTTGGCTCCCGACATCAGCGGAGTGTGCAGGGTTGGGGGAACCTTGCTGATCACCTCGAACCCGACGAATGCGGCGAGCACGAAGACGGTGATACCGATTAGCAACGCGCTCAAGCATCGACCTCCAAGCCCATCGCCCGGCGCACCGTGGGGTGCATCACCCGCCCGTCGTGGGTGATACAGGCCTCGGAGACGATCACGTTGTCGAAGTCGAGCGCCAGATCGCCCTGTTCGTCGCTGATCTGGCCCAGAAACGAAGCCAGGTTGCGGGCGTACATCTGGCTGGAATCCACCGCCACTCGACCGGGAAGGTCGACAGGCCCGATGATGGTCACACCTCTGTGGACGACAGTGGATCCAGCCTGAGTCAGCTCACAATTGCCGCCGGAGGGCGCTGCCACATCGACGATCACCGAGCCCGGCTTCATTTCCTCCACCATCTCGCGGGACACCAGCAGCGGTGCCGGCAAGCCAGGGATCTGCGCGGTGGTGATGACCACGTCGGAATCGGCAACCACAGAAACCAGGGCGTCCTGCTGTCTTCGCTGGGTCTCGTCGGACACCTCTTTGGCGTATCCGGTGGCCGCGGCCGCAGACTCGTCTACGGGGGCGGCGACAAAACGGGCGCCGAGACTCTCGATCTGCTCTCTCACCTCCGGTCTGATGTCGTAGGCAGAGACCGCGGCGCCCAGCCGACGGGCCGTGGCTATCGCCTGCAAACCGGCAACTCCGGCCCCAAGGACCAGCAGCTTCACCGGCGGGATGGTCCCCGCGGCGGTGGTCAGCATCGGAAAGAAGCGGGGTGTCTCCGCAGCGGCCATCAAAACGGCGTGGTAGCCGGCCGCGGTGGCTTGTGAGGAGAGAGCATCCATGCTCTGGGCAAGGGTGATCCTCGGAATCGACTCCATCGCGAAGGACGTGATGCGCTGCTGGGCAAACTTGGTGATCAGAGATCGTCTGTTGAAGGGATCGAGAAATCCGACGACAACTGAGCCATCCGGGAAGTGTTCGGCATGCTCGGCAGTGGGTGGTCCGATCATCGCCAACAGCTCGGCACCGGCGTAGGGGTTGGCCGAGACGTCCGCGCCGACCTCCCGATATTGGTCGTCGTCGAAGCCTGCCCTGACCCCCGCACCCGATTCGACCACCACGGTGTGGCGAGCCTCGATCAACCGCAACGCCACCTGGGGCGTCATGGCGACACGTCGCTCACCCGGCTCCTCGGCGAGAACCGCTATCCGCATGAGCGGCGACGGTAATGGCAGTCACATTCGCAGACCTAACCGCCCGCCCGCCGATATCACTGCTCTCCAGCATGTCTGCGCATCAGCCGATGACTGAATCAGACGGTGTGGTCGAGCACCACCTTTCCCACTTGCATGCCCGAGTCGAGATATCTGAGTGCCTCCGGGAGTTGCTCGAAGGGAAACACCCTGGCTACCGGAGATCTTGCCTTGCCGAGCCTGATCCAGTTCAAAGCCCTCGAGAACTGGGCGTGGTTGCCCATCGAGGAGCCAATCAGCTCCAGCTGGCGAAAGAACAGCACGGGGATGCTCAGCTCGAATCGGGGCCCGCTGGTACCACCGCAGATGGCGATCCGGCCTCCGCGCTTCGCCGCTCGCATCGACTGCTTCAGGGTCGCCGGCCCCACGTTGTCGATCACGAGATCAGCTCCACCGATTGCAGTCATCTCCTTGGAAAACTCACCGGCCGAGTCGAAACCGCCAAGCGCACCGTGCTCGATCGCCCAGTCGATCTTGTCTGGAGAGCGGGAGGTGACATAGACGTCGGCACCGAACGCCTTGGCCAGCGACATGGCGGCCGCGGACACCCCGCCACCCACACCCACGACGAGGACGGTCTCGCCACGGTGTAGACGAGCCTTCTCCAGCATGCGTAGAGCTGTGACCGAAACCAGACCGAACGAACCGGCCACCTCCCACTCGACTGTCGCCGGCTTGGGAGCCACGTTGATGGTGGGGACCACGATCTTCTCGGTGAATGTCCCCGACACCTGCTCACCCAGGATTTCGAAATCCTCGCAGTAGACGATGTCGTCCCTGAGACAGGGCTCGCACTTGCCGCAGGAAAGCGACGGGTCGACTATCACCTCGTCACCCGTCTCGTGTCCGGACACCCCCTCACCGATGGCATCGATGACACCGGCCGCGTCGGCCCCGGTGGTGTGCGGAAACTGTTTGGGTGCGGGCAGACCCATCGACACCCAGATGTCGAGGTGGTTCAGCCCTGAGTTCCTTATGGCGATCCGCACCTCACCCGGACCCGGCTCCGGCTCCTGGACCTCATTGAGGACATATGAGTCGATTCCCCCGGTGTCTTCGAGCTGCCAGGCCTTCATTGCGGCGAGGGTAGCGTTGGGCTTCCCCGCTTCGAGGAGAGAGATTGCCCGTCGAGCTGCCTTCTGACCGGAACGTGTTCACCACGATGGTGAAGGTCCGCTTCTACGAGCTCGATCCCTATGACCACGTCAATCACACCAACTACTTCTCCTATTTCGAAACCGCCAGGATCGAGTATCTGACGGAGATCGGTTGGGGTCTCGACGTGATGAAGAGACGGGGTTGGCAGATAGTCGTGGTTGAGGTCGAGGCCCGGTTTCTGGCGGCGGCCCGCTATGGAGAGGAGCTGACCATCCACACCTGGGTGGAGGAGGTGGGTCGGGTGAAAACGATCTGGCGTCAGACCATGCTCCGTGGCGACGAGGAGGTGGCGCGGCTCAAGCTGACCGCCGCGTTCACCGACCTCGAGGGCCGGCCACGTCGCCTTCCCTCTGAGTTCGTCGAGCGCTTGAAGGGTTTGGCCGGACCCTGACTTTTCGGTTCAAAACGGGTTCAGGAAGCTTCAACTGCTCTTCACGTGCTCCTTACAACTGCGCTCGATACTGATCGCATAGCTGCCAGGTAGAAGGAGAAAGCTATGCGCAAGAAGATTCTCGCCGCTCTCGTTGCCGGAGGGCTGTTGGTCGGCGCCGGGTTCGTCACCGCCGCGGTCTCCGCACCCGGAGCCGCTACCGCACAGGAAGACAACGACGACTCCGACAATCGGGGACCATTCCCCAGAATTCTCGGCTTTCTGGGCGAGATTCTCGAAGGCCTGGTCGGTGATGGCACCATCACCCAGGACCAGGCCGACGCCATATCAGAAGCTGCGGAGAACAAGGCCGCTGAGATCAAGGGGCAACGGGAAGCGGTGCGCTCCCAAATCCAGGGTTTCCTCGAGGATGACGTCATAACCGAAGACGAGGCAGCCCAACTGCCCGATGACCACTGGCTTCTGAGCGACGCCTTTGACGAGGCGTGGGAAGACGGGGAGCTGACCATATCCGAGATCCGAGAAGTCCGTCCCCACCCCCGGCGTGATGCCTTCCGGCGCGGCTCGAGGTTTGGCTCTCTCCTCGACGATGGGGGCATCGACGAGGCCGAATATGACTCACTCGATGAGAATCACCCGCTGAGGCGGGCTGACGTCTCCGAGTACCTGGACGACGGATTGATCACGCCGGAGGACCTCCGTGAGCTGTTTCAAGACCACTGGGGCTTCGGCTCCAGCGACGACGCCTAGAGCTTCGTCCACTCCTCCCTCGACCAACACAAAGCCCAGGTGAAGAAGACCCCCCGATATCCCGCGGGGGGTCTTCTCAATGCATGAAGCTCGCCACCCAATCGTCGGCCGGGTTCTCCAGGATGTCTGAGAGGGATCCGGTCTGGACGATGGTGCCCCCGCGCATGATGGCCAGGCGATCCGACATGGCCACGGCTTCCTCACGGTCGTGGGTGACGACGAGGGCGGTTACCTCTCTCTCCTCCAGGATCTTGCGCGTTTCCGATACCAGCCGTCGGCGCAGATTGCGATCGAGGGCTCCGAGGGGCTCGTCCAGCATCACCAGATCGGGATGGGGTGCGAGGGTGCGGGCCAAGGCGACACGCTGTTGCTCACCGCCAGAGAGTGAGTCGATATCACGGCTTCCGAAGCTTTCCAGGCCCACCCAGGAGAGGGCCTCGTCCATGGTGCCATCCAAGTCGTCCCGACCGTGCATTCGCAGGCCAAACCCGACATTCTGGGCCACGGACAGATGGGGGAAGAGGGCATAGCCCTGGAACATGAGACCGAAGTTCCGCAGATGGGTTGGCACCTCGATGACTGATTCGCCGTCCCAGGATATGTCGCCCTCGGTCACCTCGACCAGCCCGGCGATCGCACGCAGCAGAGTGGATTTTCCCGATCCAGAGGGGCCGAGTACCCCCAGGATCTCACTGTCGGCCAGGTGCAGTGTCAGGTCGGTGAGGATTGGCTTGCCTTCGATCTCGACACCGAGTCGGTGGACCTCGAGCATCAGAAACGCCCCAATTCTCCAATACGGGCTCGGTCGATGGCCATCACGATCGCTGCTGTGAGCAAGGCCAGGACCACGGAGAGGGCGATGGCCATGCCGAACGAGGTTTCGCCCGGTCTCGACAACAGCCTGAAGATCATGGTGGGGATGGTGGCCGAACTCGGGCGGGCCACAAAGGACGTGGCTCCGAACTCACCGAGGGAGATGACAAAGGCGAAGGCCGCTCCCACCATGGCCGCTCTGGTCATGATGGGCAAGTCGATCTCACGCCACACCCTGAACGGTGACGCACCGAGCACGGAGGCCGCCTCCCGTGTCTCGGAGCGAACCGATCGGAGAGTGGGCACCGTGGTCCTCACCACGAAGGGGACGGCCACGAGAGCATGGGCGATGGGCACCAGCCACGCCGATGCCCTGAGATCGACCGGCCAGTCGAGGGCCACGATGAAACCGAAGCCGATGGTCACCGCCGATGTCCCCAAAGGGAGCATGAGAGTCAGGTCGAACCAGCGGGACAGTCTCCCCCGACGACCGGTGATCAGCGTTGCCGCCAGCACCCCAATCACCGTCGCCAGCACCGTGGCCACCACCGCGAACATCAGGCTGTTTCCCACTGAGGTTATCGGCGTGCCCACGACGCGGTCCTCCGCGAACAGGCCCCGGTAGAAGCCACCGGAGAAGGAGCGGCTTACCAAGACACCCAGCGGGATGGCGAGGAGGGTGATAGTGCCGACCACCGCGGCCACCACTCCCAGTCTTGCCCCACCTCGGGGAGGCCTCCGCCTGGCCCCGGAGTCGAGAGACCAGGATACGGCGGTCCGCTCCTGATAGCGGGAGTAGGCGTAGAGCGCTCCGGTGACACCCACCAGCTGGACGATGGCCAGGGTGGCGGCGAGGGGAAGGTCGAAAAGGGTGACGGTCTGTCTGTAGATCTCGACCTCGAGGGTGGCGTAGGAGAACCCGCCCAGGATGAGGACCACACCAAATGAGGTGAATGTGAAGAGGAAGACGATCGATGCCGCGGCGGCGAGGGCCGGACGGAGCAGGGGCAGGGTTACGCGGCGGAACACCTGCCACTCGGTGGCACCGAGGACCCGCGCCGCCTCGTGAAGTCGGGGGTCGATCCTGGACCAGAGCGTGGAGACGGTTCGCACCACCACCGCCACGTTGAAGAAGACGTGCGCGGCGAGGATGGACCCAATCGAGTCACGCCAACCGAGAGAGACGAAGGCGGTTCCCACCACGACGGTGGGCAACACGAAGGGGACCGTCACCAGCGCCGTGGCCAGGCGCCGCCCCCTGAACTCATAGTTGGAGACCGCCCAGGTGAGGGGGGCGGCCACCAACACGGTGAGCGCTGTGGAGACCGTCGCCTGCCACAACGTGAACCAACCGACGCGAAAGAGTCGGGCTTCGAGCCCAGAGGCCCCGATGCTCAGCTCGGAGAGACCCAGGGCGAGGATCCGGATCAGTGGGTAGACGTAGAAGTAGCCGATGAAGACCACGGGGATGGCTGCCACCGCCACCCATCCCCACCGGATTCTTCTCATCAGCCTTCCATCACCGCGATCCACTCATCGATCCATCCGTCCCTACTCTCCGCGATGCGCTCAGCGCTGAACCGAGTCGGGTTCTCCGGGATGGTCGTGTGCTCGATGAAGTCCCGGGGGAGGTCCGCTTCGCTGTTCGCGGGAAAGACGAACCAGGTGAGCGGAATGCCCTCCTGGAACTCCGCAGACAACATGAAGTCGATCAGCTCGCCCGCCGAGTCAGGGTAAGGGGTCCCGTCCAGCACACCTGCATACTCCACCTGCCTATAGCAGCCCGCTTCGATCACTCCGGTGGGCGCCTCCTCCAGGGGCTCCTCGGCGAAGATCACCTCGGCAGGCGGTGAAGAGGCATAGGAGACCACGATGGGGGTGGCTCCTCCATATCGAGTGAACTCGCTGTAGTAGGCGCGATCCCAATCGGGAACCACGTTGACACCCGCATCTCTCATGTTCGCCCACCAGTCGAGCCAGCCGTCCTCTCCAAAGGTGTCGATCGTCGCCAGCATGAAGGCCAGACCAGGTGAGGATGTGGCCGGGTGCTCGACCGTCACCAGAGAGGCGTAGCCCTCCGCCGTCAGGTCACCGAGGTCGTCTGGCAGCGCCGTCCCCGTTTTTTCGAACCAACCTTTGTCGTAGTTGAAACACACGTCGCCGTAGTCGATGGGTGTCACCCGATCGTCGGGGTCACGAAGACCTTGGTCTACGGTGGCGATGAGCTCTGAGGCGTGCGATCGGAAGATCTCCTCGTCGAGAGCGCGGGACAGAAATGTATCGTCGACACCGAAGAGCACGTCCGCCAGTGGATTGTCCTTGCTCAGAACCGCCTGGTTGACCATCGACCCGGCGTCGCCGGCCGCGATGACCTCGACGTCGATCCCGGTTTCCTCGGTGAACCCGGCAAAGGTGCTCTCGTCGACCCCGGCGGCAAACGAGTCGTGGGATATCAGCTTCAGGCTCTCGGGGTTCTCAGTCTGCTCACCACCGGCACACGCCGTCAGTACCAGTGCGAGCAACAGCAGGGTGAGTGTGGGTTTTCGTCTCATCGTCTCCTTCCTCTCCGGGAGCGATGAGCCAATCCCTGCGCCGGCATTGCCCGTCTCAGGTTCAAGCGGTCGGAGCCTGTCAGACTCCCTCTCAGCCCGGTCTCACCGAGCTCCCGTCAGCCCTGATTGTAGACGTCAGCCGACCTTGCCGACTCCCCGGCTGATCCGCTGTGCAGGAAGTCCGGCTGAGGGGGCCGGGTTGCACAACCCTCGGTTGCCCGCATTCCGCTGTGCAGGCTGTCCGGCTGAGAAGGTCGGGTTGCACAAAGCTCGTCAGACGGGGGCGATGACCACCACGGTGTTGTGACCACCGAAGCCGAAGGAGTTGGACACAACCGGGCCCGGCT
>CAZSOF010000057.1:0-11912 GCA_964607685.1 uncultured Acidimicrobiaceae bacterium
GTGAGCTCCGAGAAAGGTCGTCTTGACGCTGATCGGGAGCTCGTCTCCGATACGACGGGCCACCCGCAGCAGACGAAGTTCGGTTTCGAGGTCGAGCCCGTATCCCGACTTGATCTCGACGGTCGTGGTGCCGGTGTCGATCATGCGCTGGACCCGGTTCACGGCCGTGGTGAACAGGGTCTCCTCGCCGGCCTCACGCGTAGCGGCGACCGTGGCCAGAATCCCACCGCCACCGGCCGAGATCTCGGCATAGGACTCGCCGGAGAGTCTTCGTGCGAACTCATCCGAGCGATCTCCGGCGAACACCAGGTGGGTGTGGGCGTCGACGAAGCCGGGGATCACTGCCCGTCCATCACATTCGAGCCGAGGTCCTGTCTGTGTCGGAGCATCGGCGGCCGGTCCGGCGTAGGCGACGAGCCCTGACTCCACGCTGACCACGGCATCGGTGATCGGTTCTCCATCGTTCGTCGTGAGGTGCCCGATCCCGGTGAGCAACAGGTCGCCCATCACACCATCGACGTGATGACGCCACCGGCAATCAGATCGGCGACCGCTTCGATGTCGGAGGAAAGGGCACGATCACCCGTGAGAGGCGGCACTACCCCTCGCACCGCGGTGACCAGGCGATTCGTGCCCGCTCCCGGGCTCAAGGGCGCCCGGTGCTCGATGCCCTGCACACTGCACAGGATCTCGATTGCGAGGACACGACGCACGTTGGCGATGACCTCTGCCAGCTTCTTGCCCGAGCCCCAGCCCATGGAGACGTGATCCTCCTGCCCCCCGGATGTGGGTACCGTGTCCACGGATGCCGGGTGGGCCAGCACCCTGTTCTCCGCCACTAGCGCCGCCTGGACGTACTGGGTGATCATGTAGCCCGACTCCACGCCCGGATTTACCGCCAGGAACGGGGGTAGGCCCTGTGATCGAGCCGGATCCAGGATGCGATCTGTGCGTCGCTCGGAGATCGAGCCCAGCTCGGCCACCGCGATGGTGGCGAAGTCGAGCACGAAGGCCAGCGGCTGCCCATGGAAATTACCCGCGGAGATGACGGCACCGGTCTCGGGGAACACGATGGGATTGTCCACCACCGACCCCAGCTCTCTGCTCAGGACGCCGGCCATGTGATCGAGAGTGTCGGTCACCGCTCCGTGGACCTGGGGCGCGCAACGCAGTGAGTAGGCATCCTGCACCGCGTGGTCGAAGTCCTCACTGTGACTGGCCACGATGGAGGAGCTTTCGATCAGGGAAGCGATTCGGTGCGCAGACCGCTTCTGTCCCGGGTGTGGTCGCAATTCGTGTATCTCCGGTTGGTAGGGGCGGGCACTCCCCAGGAGGGCCTCGACCGATAGTGCGGCAGCGGCGTCGGCGGCGGCTACCAGGTGGCGGGCGTCGTGAAGGGCGATCACGCCCATGGCCGTCATCCCCTCCGTCCCGTTGAGCAATGACAGACCCTCTTTGGTGAGCAGCCTCACCGGCTCGAAATCAGACTCCGATGTGGGCATTGTCTTCCCACCGACCTTCACCTGACCCTCTCCGATCAGCGGCAGGGCGAGATGGGCAAACGGAGCCAGATCACCCGATGCACCTACCGAGCCCTGGGAAGGGACAACGGGGAGTATGTCGCGTTCCAGCAATTCGAGGAGCTTGTGGACTATGACCGGTCTCACTCCCGAGTAGCCCTGTGCCAGCGTTCGTGCCCTGAGGAGAAGCATGGCCCGCACCACCTCGTCCGGCATCGACGAGCCCACCGCGGAGGCGTGGGAGCGGAGGAGGTTGTACTGGAGTGCCTCCGCCTCGCTCTGTCCGATATGGGTGGTGCACAATGCCCCAAACCCGGTTGTGATGCCGTAGACGATCTGATCTGAGGCAACTGCATCATCGACCACCCTTCGTGCCGGTGCCAGCCTGAGCTCGAGGTCGTCGGCGGCGCGTGCTCTCAGGTCACCATGAGCCACCGATACCACTTGCTCGGGCGTGAGCGGCCCTCCATCGACGATGAGTGTCTCCATGGGCGGAGACGGTAGCGACACACCACTAACTTTCTTCCGAGGATGGCCACCACGCAGAAGATCCGCTATTCCGACTGCGATCCACAGGGGATCGTCTTCAACGGGAACTATTCGAGATACTGGGACGACGCCTTGACGGATTGGCTCGAGGAGCGGGGTTACGGTGGCCCGGGGTTGGGTGGTGCCGGTGTGGAGATGGTGACCGCGCGAATGGAGATCGACTTCAAAGAGCCGGCGCATCTGGGGGATACCCTGGAAACGGCCATTGCGGTGGAGCGATTCGGCAACACCTCCATGACCGTCGGCTTCACCACGCAGAGGCTGTCGGACGGTGCCATCGTCGTGGAGGGCCGCGAGATAGTGGTGTTCGTGGATTCTGAGAGGTTGCTCCCCACTCGGATCCCCGGTGAGATCAGACAAGACCTGGCTTCCGAATCTGTCTGACCTGGCCTAGGTTGCACCGGACATGACCGATCTCACACCGCTTCTCTTTGCGCCGGGAACTTCGATTGCGGTGATAGGAGCCACGGATCATCCGGTCAAATACGGTGGCATCATCTACCGGGACCTGAAAGCCAAGGGTTTCCCCGTCTTTGCGGTGAACCCCTACCGGAAGACGGTCGATGGCGACCAGTGTTGGCCGCGGGTCACCGATCTCCCCGAAACCCCGACTGTCGCGGTATTCGTCATCCCCGCCAAGAGGGGGCTCAAGGTGCTCGCCGAGTGCGCCGAGGCCGGGATAGGAAACATTTGGATACAGCCCGGCGCCTTCTCACCCGAGCTTGGCGCGGCACTGGAGAGTGGTGACTTCGACTGGATCGCCGACGCCTGCGTGATGGTGCGTGCCCGCACAGCGGTTACATAGGAACCGGCCGGGGATCCCTATATCCGGCCCCGAAACATCTCACGGGCGATGATATTGCGCTGAATCTCGGACGTGCCCTCGTAGATGCGCGGGGCGCGCACCTCTTTGTACAGGTGGGTGAGGGTCGAATCCGCCTCCAGTCCCCGGGCGCCCAGCACCTGGATGGCGACGTCAACTGCCTTCTGTGCCGTCTCGGTTGCCCACAGCTTGGCCATGGCAGCCTTGCCGGTGAGCGTGTCTCGGTCGCCTCGGTCGTGGGCTCTGGCCGCGTCGTAGATCAGGTGGCGTGACGCCTCGACTGCTATCCGAACGTCGGCCAGCTGGTGTGAAACCGCCTGGAACTCCGAAATCGGCTTCCCGAAGGCCTGCCTGGTCCCGGCGTGTTCGACGGCGATCCGCAAGGCCGCTTCAGACATACCCAATGCAAACGCTCCCACACTGGGGCGGAAGAGATCAAGTGTTGCCATGGCGACACCGAATCCATGGTCCACCTCTCCCAATACGTGGTTTTCGGGCACGAAGACCTCCTCGAATTCCCACCGTCCCAAGGGATGCGGCGACAGCATCTCCATCGGCTCTCCGGAGATGCCGTCGGCAGCGATGGGCACGACGAAGGCGGTGACTCCTTTAGGACCGGTGCCCTCGCGGGTACGGGCGAAGACGCAGGCGACATCGGCGTCGGGGGCATTGGATATGTACAGCTTCTCCCCGCTCAAGCGGAAGCCCTCGCCATCACGCTCCGCCCTCATGGACAAAGCGGCCGCATCGGAGCCGGCATCTGGCTCGGTCAGGGCGAAGGCTGCGACTGCCTCCCCCGATCTCAGCGGGGGAATCCAGACCTCGCGGACAGCAGGAGAGCCGTAGAGATGGATGGGAGCTCCTCCCAAACCCTGAACGGCGAATGCCGTCTCGGCTTCCGGGCAGACCCGAGCCAGGCCCTGTCGTATCTGACACAGCCGGGTCGCGGTGGCTCCCTTCTCGCCGAACAGCACGTCGAACATGCCCGCCGAGCCGATGGCCGCGACCAGGTCTCGGTTCACCCGGCCGTGGGTACCCGCCTCTGCGACCGGCACCACAGCCTGGCCGAGACGCTCGGCTTCGGCGACGAGATCGGCGTGTTCGGATTCAGGTGCCACGGCCCGAAGTTACTGCCCGCGCTGGCGGGATGTGGTTCACCCGTGACACTCCTGGTTACTCTCTCGCCCGTGAGCCCATTCCGGTCGTCAGCAGGCTTCACCGACGTCTGGGATCACTTCCGTTTCCACACGAGAGATGGTGTGGCCACCGTGACCTTCGACAGACCGGACAAGTTGAATGCTCTCACCTTCGACGTCTATGCGGATCTCCGCGACCTCCTGGCAGAGATCGAGCATCGGGAAGACGTGAGAGTTCTCGTGCTGACGGGGTCGGGGAGAGGATTCTGCTCGGGGGGTGACGTCAACGAGATCATCGGAGAGCTCCTGAGGGCGGATGCCCGTGGTCTGCTCGAGTTCACCCGGATGACTGGAGCGGTCGTGGAGAGAATGCGTCGTTTGCCGATTCCGATCGTCTCCGCAGTCAACGGAGTGGCTGCCGGGGCGGGAGCTGTGATCGCCCTGGCCTCGGATCTCAGGATTCTCGCCTCCTCGGCCGTTTTCCATTTCCTGTTCACCAGAGTCGGTCTGGCCGGCGCCGACATGGGCTCTGCCTACCTGTTGCCCCGGATCGTCGGCCTGGGGCGGGCCACCGAGATGCTGCTACTCGGCAACCCCATTGACGCCGACCTGGCGCTGCACTGCGGGCTGGCCAATGAAGTGGTGGCAGACGACGAACTCGAGGAAACGACGGCTTCACTGACCGAGCGCCTCGCCCAGGGCCCGACACTGGCCTATGGCGCCACGAAGGTGCTGCTGAGCCGTGAGCAGGACATGGACCTGGGGTCGGCGATCGAGCTGGAGGCGTACGCTCAAGCGCTGCTGATGACTTCGGATGATCACGCCGAGTTCTACGCGGCGTTCACCGGCAGCAGGCCTCCGCAATGGAAGGGGCGATGACCAGACACCACTTCTTCGACCCAGAAGGCGTGGCCCGCCCGGTGGGGTTCTCATACGGCGCTCTTCCCGCTGAAGGAACCACTCTGCACATCGCAGGTATCACGGGGCAACACGAGGATGGCTCGATCGCCAAGAGCCTGGTGGACCAGTTCCGGGATGCATGCGAGTCGGTCGCCAGAGTGATCGATGAGGCCGGAGGAGACCCGGAGGACATGGTGTCCATGATCATCTTCACGAGCGAGATAGACGGGTACCGGTCGAACCTCGAGCCGATAGGTGAGGCCTACCGCTCTGTCTTCGGTAGGCACTATCCCCCGATGGCGCTGTTGGGTGTGAGCGCCCTCCTCGACCCAAGAGCGGCCGTCGAGTTGGTGTGCGTCGCGGTGGTCGGCGACCGAAGTCACTCATCGAGGACGACCACCGGTTCGTCGTAGCGACGGACTCTGCCCTCTGCAGCTCGTGTCGTCAGCAGATCATCGAGCGCGGCCTGCTTATCTTCCGCCGAGATGCCGGCGCGAAGCAAGTCGAGCGAGATATTGAGACGCAGCGCTCGCTCGGGGACCAGGAAACGGGTGATCCCGGCCGGGAGAAGGTCGTTGCCCACTGCGGCCTTCATCACGTCCGCAACGGTGAGCTTGGGAAACTCGATCAACGCCGACCAGTCGGGGAACCCCCGCCTCACGGACTCGATCGACGGGTCGGTGACCCGTCTCACCGTCCATCGGCCAACATATGTGTGGACCACGGCACCGAGCGTGGCGTTGGGGCTGAGCCCTACGCTCACCACGACCTGGGCGTCCCCTCGCCTGGGGTGGACCCGCGGTGTTCCATCGGCGGTCTTGAGCCTGAGGGAGGGATGGTCGGACATCGCAGCGAGCAGCACCTCGGCGGCGACCCCCATGACCACGTGGTGCCACGTATCGAGTGCGATCTCGGCCGGGTCGACGATCTGCACCACGGCGTGCTCCAAGCCGATTCGACCGAGCGACTCGGCCCGTGTCGCCCCGTCGAGCAACACCAGCTCCCCGTTTGGAGCCTCCGAGCACACCATCGGGTTGACCTGGGTCCCCTCGGCTTCCATGCGCCCGGCCAAACGATCGACGCGAAGGGGATCAATCTCCTCGTGAGGACGGATTCGCTCCAGGAGGACCACACGCAGCTCGGGCAGGTGTGGCATGTGCAGACTTTAGAGGTTTGTGAGGTACTCCCGTGCTGCCGACGCTGGCGGTCAAGTGCTGGAACGACGGATCTCCTCGAGGACGCCAATCAACCGGTCTACATCGGCTTCGCTCTGGTAGATGCCAAATCCGATTCGCAGGCGGTTGCCGCGGTAGTCGGTGATCACGTTGCGAGCGTGGAGCTCCTGGTAGAGCACCGGGGCTCGATCGGTCTCGAATGTGAGGAAATTGCCACGGTCATGGCTCTCCGGTGGCAGGAGGATGCCGGAGAGCGGTGCGTTGTCGAGAAACCGGTCTTCGAGGCCACGGGCATGTTGGTGAATGGCCTTGGGATCGATGCCTTCCCGACCGAGCCAGTCGAGGACTGAATCCAGGCGGTATATGCCCGATGCGTCGAAAGTCGCTCCTGCGAATCTGGAGCCGTCCTCGGCGTACGGGATCCGCCGGCCCACTCCGGTCTCCAGCTGGCCGAACCCGGCGTACCAGCCTGTGTTCACCGGGCGGGGCCCGTAACCCGGAGGGCAGTGGAGGAAGCAGACTCCCTCGCCGGCCATGGCGTACTTGTAACCACCTGCCAAGTAGAACACCCGGTCCTGAATGGCACCCAGGTCCACGGGCATCGCCATGAAGGCGTGATAGCCGTCGATGGCCACGAATGCCCGCTCTTCGGACACGGATGAGACGATGCGATCGAGCCCGGGCACCACGAACGCAGAATCGAAGAACACCTGGGAGATATAGATGAGGTCGTGCACGCCTGAACGCGCCTCGGCCGTGAAACGTTCGGTGAACGTGTCGAAAGGCAAGGCCGGAACGCGATCCACGAGAGCCAGGCCCTCCTCCTCCCAGCGCCGGGACTGACGTGTGAAGGAGTGGAACTCGGAGTCGGTGGTCAAGACGCGAACCGGCGGCTCGAAACAGGAGAACATCCTGACGAGGAACTCGTGGGTGTTTGGAGCGAAGGCGATGGTGTCGCCGTCGGCCAGCCCGAGGACCGACGCGATCTGGTCTCTCGTTCGGGGCATGACAGTGCCGAAGATGTGCTCCCATTTGTCATCGGCCATGGTCGCCGCGTCGACCCAGGCTTGACGGTGCGCCTCATAGGTGACGTCGGGCCAGGGGTGATGCGAATGGGCGGCGAAGTGAAGTCGATCAGGGTCGGAGTCGAGGAATCGCGAGAACTCCGACTTGAGGTTCATGGCTCGTATCTGAATCGCATCGAATCGACGATGCCGGTTGGCAGTTCGGGGCGATCGGCGCGGGGCACGAGAAACGTCGACAGGTTGAGGAGGTCGCCGAACACCCGGCTCCGCTCCGCCGACCTCTCCAGGTATTTGGCGCCGGCGGATCCACCGGTTCCCACCCTCCGACCGATCATGCGCAAAGCCATCTGCGCATGGCGATAACGCCAGGTGGTGAGGCCCTCGTCTATGTCTATGAGCAGCTCGAGAAGACGGTACGGCTCCTGGAGGGCGGGTTGATCTCGATAGAGCGTGATGAACACCGCCGCCTGAAAGGCGCGCTGGCTGAGGCGGATACGGCCGGCTGCTGCCTCCAGTACGTATTTCTCGGGATCGAACAACGCCGCGTACTGACTGAAGACCTGGTCGAAGCCTTTGAGTTGCGTGCTGCGTTCTTCGTCGGTGAGCTTGGGGTTGGACTCCACCACCTCTCGATCGGCCTGGATCCTGGTGTAGACCGCCTCCCGGTAGGCCTCCCAAAAGTGGAAGTCCTCGTGGTCCAGGAACGGGGTGCGCTCCAACCACCCCTCCACCAGATCGAACAAGGAGGCTTCTCGCTCCAGACCTTCCACGACCTTCCTGTCCTTCTCGTCGAATCGGGCGGTGTACTCGTCGCCGGCAAGAAGCATCCGGTCCTGCCTCCTGAGGCCCAACTTGTTCTCCACGATGCGAAATTGGGCAGACTGGAACCCGGATGCAGGGAACAGATAGTCCCTGAAATCGAGGAAGTCGAGTGGTGTCATCGTCTCCAGCACGCCGATCATCTCGATGAGCAGGGTCTGGATTCGTGTGATCCGGCGGAGCCGGGCGACCACCGTTCCCATGTCTGTCTCGTCCACTGTGGTCTGATCGAAGATCTCGGTCACGCTGTCCAGCTCCCAGATGATCTGTTTGAACCACAGCTCGTACGACTGGTGGACGATGATGAAGAGCATCTCGTCGTGGACCGTCTTCCCGGCTTTAGTGCTCTCCAGCTGCTGGGACTCGAGCAGCCGGTCCAAACCCAGGTAGTCACCGTAGTAGAGGCCCGCGTCACTCATCTGGCCGCAAAGGTAGTGCCCTGCCCTCAGTTCGGCGGTGCGATGCGGCACCACCTCTCGGAGCGTCTCCATAGCTCTTCCGTCAGACCATCGTCCTGAGCCGCCGCCGAGGGCTCCCGTACCTTCCTTCTCGAGTAGTACAGCCCGGACTGGTCACCTACCTCTTCTGCGGTTGCACACCAGACCGCGGTCTCCGCCGCCTCCTCGGGCGTCCTCCGATTGCGAAACAGGGGTCTCGCCCAGGAAGGGAAGATATTGGTGTCGGCGAGACCGGGGTGCACCGAGTAGACCCGCCAGTCGGGTTGCAGCTCGGCGAGACGCCGGGCAAACAGGATGTTTGCCAGCTTTGAAACCGAGTACGCGGCGAATCCACCAAGCGGTCGGGTGCGTCGTTGCACCCGGTCGAAGTCGATTCCGGAGGCTCGCCGGTGGGCCTCGCTGCTCACCACGATCACACGTGTGCCGGGTCGACAGGTGCTCCGGAGATGATGGGTGAGCATGAAGTGGCCCAGATGGTTCACTCCGAACTGGATCTCGAACCCGTCGGCGGTGACGCCACCAGGCCATCCGACGCCGGCGTTGTTGACCAGCACATCGAGAGGCCGGCCGGTGCTCGCGAAGGCCCGAGCAGCCTCACGACAAGAGTCGAGCGATGCCAGGTCCAGTGGCAGGAATTCGGCCGATCCACCTGCGGAGAGAACCTCGTCGACCACCGGGAGTGTCCTCTCTCCGGAGCGACCGGCTGCGACCACGTGGAACCCCCGCCGACTCAACTCCACGGCGGTGGCCCTTCCGATGCCCGACGAAGAGCCGGTGACCATGGCGTGGTTCATCGGCTTCACCGTATCGCTACCGTCGAGTTTCGTGACCGCCTGGCCCGCCAAGCTGAATGCCTACCGGTACTTTCTGGGCGATCGGATCGCCCAGGGAGAGGGGGAACGTGTTGCCTTGCGGCTCGACGATGGGTCGATGACCTACTCGGAGGTGGAGCGTCTCACTGCGGGCCATGAGGCCACGCTCAGGGGATCGGGGGTGGCCAAGGGCGATCGTGTGCTTCTGATCATGCCCGACTCACCCGGGGCCGTAGCCTCGTTGCTGGCGACGATCCGCCTTGGCGGCGTTGCGGTGATGCTCAATCCGGGTCTCATGCCCGATGCCTTGCGAGCCATTGTGAATCAATCGCGGGCCGTCGCCGCCGTGGTGCACAAACAGCACGTCGACCATTTCCAGGAGGCGCTCACCGAGTGGAAGCCCACGATGATCGATCCTGACGGAGCCGAGCCCGGCGATCTCACCGAGCATCCATCCGAGACTGCTCCCGAGGACCCTGCTATCTGGCTCTTCTCCGGCGGGACCACCGGCCTGCCCAAGGCGGTGCCCCAGACCCATCGCAGCCTCGTGAACACAACCCGACTCTATGGGCAGGGCTCTCTCGGCCTCACCAGGCACGACGTGACCATCTCGGTCCCCAAGCTCTACTTCGGCTACGCCATGGGGTCCAACCTGCTCTTTCCTTTCTCGGTGGGGGCATCGGTGGTCCTGTTCGAGGAAGACCCCACGCCGGAGGCCATCCTCTCCAGGATCGAGAGACATCGAGCCACGGTCTTGGTGAATGTGCCGTCGGCGGTCAATCAGATGCTGGCTGCCGGGGCTGCGGGGCGCCACGACCATTCCAGCCTGCGTGTGGCGACCTCCGCCGGAGAGGCGCTGCCGGAGACCCTCTACCACCGCTGGAAGGAAGCGTTCGGGGTGGAGTTGTTGGACGGGCTGGGCACGGCGGAGATGTGGCACATCTTCATCACCAACACCGTCGACGACGTCAGGCCGGGCACCCTGGGCAAGGTCGTTCCCGGATACGAGATAAAGGCATGCGATGAGAATGGCGACGAGGTCGGCCCGGGGGAGGTGGGACGTCTCTGGGTGAAGGGTGACTCATTGGGTCTCGGCTATTACGACAACCAAGAGCAGACGAAGGAGGCATTCCGTGGTGAGTGGTTCGTTGGGGGTGACCTGATTTCGATCGATGAGGACGGATACGTGACGCATCGCGGGCGCGCCGATGACGCGCTGAAGGTGAAGGGAAAGTGGTTCCGACCCCAGGAGGTCGAATCAACCCTTCTCGATCACCCCGCGGTCGAGGAGTGTGCGGTCGTGGCTGTCGAAGATGAGTCGGGTCTGACCCGTCCGGTGGCCTTCGTTGTCACCACCGGCGACGTCGGGGAACAGGAATTGATCGACTGGGTTCTACAGCGTGTCGAGGCTTACAAGCACCCGCGTCGGGTCTACTTGGTCGCCGAGCTCCCGCAGACCCACTTGGGGAAGGTGGACCGGGCAGCTCTGAGACGAGCGGCGATCTGAAACTGTCCCAAGCCTCAGCCATGATCTGAGCATGGAGCCCTCGATCCTCCACGCCGACCTCGATGCGTTCTATGCCTCGGTCGAACAGCTCCTAGACCCGGCGCTCCGAGGCAAACCGATCCTGGTGGGTGGTGGGATCGTCGTTGCCGCCTCCTATGAAGCCCGCGCCTGCGGGGTTCGGGCTCCGATGTCCACCCGGGACGCCCTGCTGCTGTGTCCCCGGGCCACCGTGGTCACAGGTCATTTCGACCAGTATCTCGGGCTGTCGGAGAGGGTGATGTCCATCCTCGACGATGCCACACCGGTGGTGGAGCAGATCTCGGTGGATGAGGCGTTCCTCGACGTCGCCGGCTCGACTCATCTACTCGGCTCTCCGTCTGAGATCGCCCGGAACATCCGACGCCGGGTGAGGGAGGAGGTGGGTCTGCCCATCTCCATCGGGATCGCCTCGACGAAATTCCTCTCCAAGATCGCCTCGGCCCGGGCCAAGCCTGACGGGATGGTGGTGGTCACTCCAGGGACCGAGATCGAGTTCCTCCACCCTCTCCCGGTCGAAGCCTTATGGGGCGTGGGCCGGGTGACCGCCGCCAAGCTGCACGACTTGGGCATCGCGACCATCGGCGAACTGGCGGACGTTCCCTCGGCAGTGTTGTCTCCCATCCTTGGTCCCGGCGCCGCCGGTGCCTTGCGTTCCCTCTCGTGGAACCTGGATCCTCGTCGGGTGCAGGGTGGACGTCGCGCCGGTTCCGTTGGCAGTCAGCAGGCACTTGGCCCCGGGCTGAGCGACCGGGACGAGATGGCCGTGGTGGTTCTGGGACTCGCCGACCGGGTGGGACGTCGTCTTCGGGCCAAGGGGAGAATGGGGTCGACGCTGACGCTTCGAGTGAGGCTGCCGGGGCCACCGTCGGTCACTCGTAGTCACACACTGGCTGCGCCAACCGGTTCCACGGCCGCTCTCGCCAACCTCGGCGTCACACTGCTCGGGTTGGCGCTGGACGACCATCCCGGCGAATTGGTGACTCTCATCGGTCTATCCGTTTCCAATCTGACCACCGACGATTCCCTTCAGCTCGAGCTGAATCTCGGCGAAGGTGATGTGCTGCGACCGGGCAGCTACGCGGCAATCAGGCGAGACCGACTGGAGAAGAGCGTCGATGAGGTCAGGGAGAGATTCGGTCGTTCCTTGCT
>CAZSOF010000058.1:0-1091 GCA_964607685.1 uncultured Acidimicrobiaceae bacterium
TCGCCGACGTCCTCAGGCCACAGGGCTTCTATGTGATGAACGTCATCGACTATCGGAGTCGCCGATTCGTGCGGTCTGAGGCTGCCACGCTCCGGGACGTGTTCACCAACGTCGCATTGTTCGCACCCCCCAGCTACCTGGAAGGTCCCAGGGGAGGCAACTTCATCCTGGTCGCCGCGCAATCGCCCATCGACGTCCCGGGCATAGAGAGCTCGATCCGATCCCGGGGTGGTACGGAGATAGGGATCGATGGCGAGGAGCTGTCCTCGTTCATCGACGGGGCGCCGCCTCTCACCGACGACTACGCACCGGTGGACCAGATCCTGGGACGCCCCTGACTGGATGACCGGCGCTGCTGCTGCATGGCCACTTCGTCGGGTGACCCCGACCGACCGAAGGCCGCGTCGTCACGGGCGTCTCAGGGCGCGCCAGACCCCCACACCCGCCAGGAGGACGGTGACTCCAATCTTGGTGAAATCGATGACCGGCGTGACCTCCACGCCGGTGGGAGTCACCCGGATCACGGCCACCGGTCGGCCCTGCGCAGCACCGCCTCCACCCGCTCCCGCGCCACTGCCGGTCTCGCCATCGGACGACCTGCCTTCTCCCCCGCCGAAACCGAAGCCCCCGGCCCGCTCCCATGCCCCGGCCGTGATGACAATGGCGTCGCCAACCTGGCGGGCCTCGGAGAAGATGTTCCCCATCGTCGGCTCGCCCAAAACTTCACCGATGGCTGTCACCGTTTGCTGGCCCACTTGATCGAAATCGGCGCTCGCCATTTGCTCATTCATCGCAGTCTCCCTGCTAATAGTGCGATCAGGACCACGGCCAGGGCAGCGAGCCGCGTCCAGAGCACGTGGTCACGTATTGGGATCTCTCTCAGATCCATGACTCCGACCGGCCGGGCATAGGCGGCCCCGGCGGCAAACCATCTGGTCGCAATGGAAATCGACGATGTCGAGCTGACCAGGGCTACCTCCCTGTCACCCCAGTTGACGGTGTCCTTTCGTTGCTGTCTCAGCTGAAACCGCAGCACGACGGGAATGCTACGCCGCCCGGGGATCGCCTCCGGTGGGCGTTGACGGACTCGA
>CAZSOF010000058.1:1191-11870 GCA_964607685.1 uncultured Acidimicrobiaceae bacterium
TGATGGCGGCTTTCGGTTGCTGCGAATGGGTCTCTCGCCCTCTGGACGGGCAGTTCCGTTTCGCATGATGATTGGAGTGAGCGGATACCCGGCCCCCCTGCACTTGGGCTTTGGGGGCAAGCAGCATGTAACAAGGGCCGGGTACTCGCTCGGCTGAGAGAGCCCCGGTTGACCGCTCGAAATGGGAAACAAACGCACGGCCCCCCGGGGCTCTCTCCGTTGAGCGGGGCAGAAGTGACCCTGTCACCGCTCAACGGAGCGGACTATACGTTTCGCGCTCTCGACACGTCGGAGCAACTAGTTGGGGCCGAAAGTCTTATCGGGCTTGGTGGTCGGCTTGGTTCCGCTGACCCATTGGCAGTTCCAGGTTGGTGTCCTACGATTCATGTGTCGAAGGCAGACAAAGGGAGGTCACCATGTTTGCCCTGTGGATGAGGTTGACCACTTGGATCGAGAGTGAGAAGGGCGCCAGCATGGTGGAGTACGCGCTTCTCGTTGTGCTTATTGCGATCATCGCACTCGTAGCCATTTCCCTGGCTGGCGAGGAGGTATCAGAGGCCTTCAGCGACATCGCCTCCGGTCTCAACCAGCCGTAACCAGGCGGCACGGCAAATAGGGGAGAGGGAACCCACGGCGTAACCGGCGAGCCGCACTGGCAATCGGTGTCGTCGGCGTCATATTGGGCTGAACCGCGTTGATCAGGTTCTGGAATATGGGATGGGCGCCAGCGTTGTTGCTGTGTTTGATCATCTTGTCTCTGTTCGTCTGGAGTCCCTGGCGCACCTAGGTCGTCGGTTTGGTGATCGGCGCCTCCTCGATCTGGGTCGCGTTGACCGCTTTGTGGTGGTCGGCGGTAATGGCTTTCCCAAGAGTGACCATCGACAAAGCAGAAGGAGGCCCAGCGGACAAGCTGACAGCCGACTTGTGAGACCCTTCGCGCACTAACAGGACCTGAAACCCTTGATTCTCCCTGTGGGCGTTGACGGACTCGAACCGCCGACCCCTGCCTTGTAAGGGCAGATCAGGGGATCTTGCCACTTGGGATTCTCTGCAAGATATCCCATCTACCTGGGGTTTCAGGTCGCGTTGACTGTCATCGATTCTCAACGTTTTCCACCCTCTGACGGACAAATGACGGACAGCCGATGAACACGCCACGCCCCGAGTGGCTACGAATCGCTCGCTCCGCGCACATTCCTGGCCGCCGGTGCTCGAGCAAGAGGCCATCGGGGAGGTATGTGCTACGCCCATGCCGCGAGAGTGGAACCTTTGCCCCCCCAAAGCCTGCGCCCCTTGGAGCCCAAACGCGGCCACATTCGATCAGGCGGGACGGCGACCTCCGTAGCGTCCGCCCGCCCGTCGGCGTTCCCCCGCCACTCAGGTGGTCATAGCCCCAGCTTCTCGAAGATGCGCTGACGCCCCTCATTGAACTCTTTGGGCGAGATCTCGTCGGCTTCGAAGCGCTCGCTCAATTGCGCGAACTCCTCCATCAAAGCATCCTCCTCAGATCTGCTGACTTCGTCTGTGTCTGAGGAGGATTGGCGTTTCGCCCTTTTGTCCGCTTTTTTTTGCTGACGAGCCCTTTCCTTGGCTCGCTTCTGGAAGCTCTATCGGCTGCGTTTGGCCACTCAGTGGCGACAGCAGTTCAGCGGGACCGCTGCTTGGCGACGTTCACCTTGAGATTGCGACCGTCGATCTCTCTGCCGTTGAGGCCCGATATGGCGCTGTCGGCCTGGTCGCTGGTTTTCATTTCGACGAAGCCGAATCCGCGTGATTGGCCTGTGTCTCTGTCGGTGATCACCTGAGCGCTGGTGACTTCTCCGAAGTCGGCGAACAGGCCTTCGAGCTGGCTGGTCGAAGTCTGGAACGAGAGGTTCCCTACGTAGAGGTTGGTTGACATTGCTTGCTCCTTTGAGCGTTTGCCGTCGTTATCGGTCACCGAGCACCAGGGCCGTGTCCGCGCGGGACAGTCGACGTCTGGCTGCGACATCCGACGGACCGAAGAAGCAAGCAAGGCGTGTACGCAAGGGTGCGTATACGCAGGAGTCTAGCCGCGACTCCGGCCTACGACGGATCGACCTACCTCGCCGGTCGCACCGTCAGTTGACGCCCGCTCAGGGACGCGCCGTGGAGCGCATCGATCGCGGCGTCGGGTTTGTTCTCACGAATGTCCACGAAGCCGAAGCCTTTGGAACGGCCAGACTTTCTCTGTCGGCTCACTGTCGCCCGCTCGACGATCCCGAACTCCGAGAAGAGCACACCGAGGTCATCACTTGTGGTTTCCCAGGGAAGATTGCCCACGAAGATGCTGCGCTCCGCCTCGAGTTCGCGTCGAGGGTCTTCGGCACGATGGTGGCCGGACCCTGCCAAATCCATGAGAGGTGCCTCGATTTGGGTTCTCAGATCGAGTCTTCTTATGAGCTTCTTGGCCTCGCCTTCTTGGCCATCCGCCACCAGGGTGACGACGGTGCCGGTTGCACCGGCACGTGCTGTCCGCCCAGAACGGTGGAGGTAGTCCTTGTGGTCGCCGGCAAGGTCGTAGTGGATCACGGTGTCGATGTCTTCGACGTGGATCCCCCGAGCGGCGACATCGGTGGCGATCAGGGCACGCGCTTCGCCCTTCGAGAATGCGTTTAGGGCTCGAGTTCGCTGGTTCTGCGACCGACCGCCGTGTATCGAAACCGCCGCGATCTCTTCTCTCTTCAACTGTTTGACCAGCCTGTCGGCGCCGTGCCTCGTCCGGGTGAAGACGATGGTCCGCCCAGACTGGCCGATGAGTCGCGCCGTGTGGCCGGTGCGGTCGGTCCGTGCCACGTGCCAGAAGTGGTGGGACGCCTCGACTTCTCCTCCTCGCAGAGCCTCTGCCTGTATGGCCATGGGATGGTTCTGGTACTCGCGGGCGAGGACTGCCACCTCGCCATCTAGCGTCGCCGAGAAGAGAAGCGTCTGCCGAAGCGAACTGGTCAGATCGACGATCCTGCGCACGGCAGGGAGAAAGCCCATGTCGGCCATGCGGTCCGCCTCGTCGATGACCACGATGGCGACGCTCGCCAGTTCGATATCGCCGCGATCGATCAGGTCTTCGAGCCGGCCAGGAGTCGCGACCAGAACGTCCACGCCTTTCCGTAGGGCACTCAATTGCGGCCCGTATCCAACGCCTCCGTAGACAGCGGCAATACGACGATCTATTGCGGCGGCGAGGGGTGCCAGGTCGCTCTTGATCTGCTCTGCCAGCTCACGTGTCGGGGCAAGGACGAGAGCGCGCGGCCGCTTCCGTTCAGCTCTCTCGACCCGGGCGAGCATCGGAAGGCCGAAGGCGAGAGTCTTCCCGGAGCCGGTTGGAGCGCTCCCTTGGATGTCTCTGCCGCCGAGTGCCGGAGGTATCGCGGAGCCCTGTATGGGGAACGGTCGGGTCAGTTGGCGTGCTTCCAGCGCTGCGATGAGCGATCCGGGCAACCCGAAGTCTTGAAAGGTGGTGGACATGGTTTCTCCTAAAACGAGGTGGCCGAACAATCCGCATTGATGCCGTTTCAGAGGCGTCAGAGATTCGGCCGAAAGAGGTAGTCCAACCGGGCTGGGAACGGGCCGTCGCTCATCGGGGAAGCGAAAGGTCGCTGACCTCCACCCGATGCGGCGTGGATCCAAGCTAACACCCATTCGGCAGCAACCGGTCATTTGAAGTCACAGGCCGTGAATGGGACAAGCGAGCTTGCTGGCCTAACGTCTGTTCTACCAACGACAGGATCTCATGGCCGAATCAGAGAAGCTCGCGCTGGTTGAGGCCATCGATTCACGAGTCGAGAGTCTCACCGAGGCCCATCTCAGCCGCCGCTCAGACTGGTATTTTCACGACATCGTCCCGTGGGAGAGGGGGGAGAGCTTTCGCGAGAAGCCATGGGACGTATCCCAGTGCACCATCTCAGAGGATGCACGGACGTCGCTGGTTCTGAACCTGCTTACCGAGGACAACCTGCCCTATTACCACGCCCTCATCGAGAAGCACATGCCCAACACGTCAGCATTCGTCAAGTGGAATCGACTATGGACGGCTGAAGAGGCCAGCATGCGATCGCTATTCGCAGCTATCTGCTCGCTTCGCGAAACGCAGATCCTCGCCAACTGGAGGACGACCGCAAGTCAACGATGATGAACGGCTATCAGCCGAGCTATGAAGACCCGACCGAGATCTTCGCTTACACCGCCACACAGGAGCTGGCGACCCGGGTCAGTCACCGCAACGCCGGGAAGATCACCGACGACCCTGCCGCTTATGAACTGATGCGCAACATCGCCGCCGACGGGAACCACCACTTCATCTTCTACAAGAGCGTCATGCAAGCCATGCTCGAGCAGGCTCCGGGTCTCGTGCTCGAGGGCATATACCGCGTGTTCGACAACTTCCAGATGCCCGGAGTCGCCATGCCGAACTTCCTTAGGCGATCCATCGAAGTGGCCAAGGCAGGTGTATACAACCTTCGCATACATCACGACCGGGTGCTGATTCCCCTGATCAAGGACTGGAACGTCGAGAACCTGGCGGGTCTCACCCCGACGGCCGCAGAACTCCAGGAGAAGATCATGCGATTGCCGGCTCAAGTGCTACGGAAAGCAGAGGTCTTCGAGAAACGGGTGGGGATCAGCTACGCCTGATCGGCGTCTTTGTCTCGATCCCGTTGCTCCTGTTCCTCCCGACGCTCACGCTCGTGACGCTCATGAGCCTCCTTGCGCTCTCGCTCGTAGCGCTCGGCATCTTCGAGACGCTCTCGCTCGTGTCGCTCGGCCCGCTCCTGCTCAGTCTCTTCACTGGTCACGAAAGTCCTCTCTCATCTCCCCCACAGCTTGGTCCTGTTCCAGGATCTGCTCCAGCCCCCTGTTGAACTCCTCCACAATCCCCCATCTGAAAAACGCCCGCTGGGTCGGAGATAGCTTCGACATCCTCTGAGTCAGAGCTTCTCGATCAATCCAGAACTCGCCGCGGCTGTCTGATTCGAGATTCCCCTTCCAGCCGCAGATGTCGGAAACCGAATAATCCACCAGTTGGATCCTATCGCTCCGCGTCCCCGAGCAGAGCGGGCCCTACCCGGAGATCAGGTCACGGCAAGATGTACTGTGGGCGTATGGATCGCGTAGAGGTTGGGGGGATGCAGAACCCGGTGCGCGGGTTTCTCCACGGCACGGCGGCCCTGGTGTCGGTCGCAGGGCTGGTGGTTCTCGTCGTTCGGGCGGAGGGTGCGGCCAACACTGCAGCGGCTGCCGTCTACGGCTCGATTCTCATCGCCATGTACCTCACCAGTGCGCTCTATCACTCCGTGCCCTGGCAGCCCACATGGAAGGCCAGGCTCCAGAGCCTCGACCACACGTTCATCTACGCGCTCGTGGCTGCGACCTTCACGCCACTTGTCCTCGCTACAGGGGAAACCCTGTGGGTGGTTCTCGGTCTTGCGGGGGTCTGGGCGCTCGTAGGCCTTGGGTTCCTGCGGGAGATCGTCCACGGTCCGGGCCGCAGACTCCTAATCCCAGCGCAGTTTCTTGCGGTGTCCCTGACGCTGGCACCCCTGGTGAGCACACTGATCGCAATCGACTCCACCGCCGGAGTCATGACGGTCCTCGGGGGAGCCGTCTACCTCGTAGGCGTCTTCCTCTTCGTGAACGACCGACCGAGACTCTTCCCGAGGATCTTTTCGCATCATGAGTTCTTTCATGTCATGGTGGTTGCCGCCAGCATCCTCCATTTCATCGCCATCTGGAGAGTCGTCGCCCCGCTCTGACGGATTGCCGGACTTCCTATCGCACGGCACCGACTAGCGTGGTGTCAACAGTTCGTGGGTCTGACTTCCCACGACGCCCGTTCCGCCGCGGTTCCGTCCGGCGGGACAACTGCCTTGTCAGGCGACCGGCGCGACGTCGAGAGGCAAGCGGAGCGTCAACCCCGGCGGTCCACCCGAAGGGAGACCTGATGTCCCCGGTCACCGCTATGACACGAGCCGCGGTATGAGCAGACGGAGCTCCGATCAACTACCACCCGTGAGACTGCGCCGATGCGCGGTCTGCGGCCACCCCAACGAGGAACATCGAGGCACACTCGGCTGCACTGTCCCCCGGTGTGAGTGCAGTGCGTTCGCCGACTCGGATCTGCATCCCTCGCGCCAGCGGTCTGCCCGGTAGACGACTTGCAGTCTGCCTATTCCCTATTTGCAGTCATGAGAGACTCATTGGATGCCGCTCGGGCGTTGGGTGTTGCTGTGGAGATTCGCCTGGTCGGCGGCGAAAACCTGACCACGGGACTGCACACGTGGCATGAACGAGGGGGTTGGTTCTCGGTCTACGCCCCTCAGAGTCCCGGTGACAGGAATACAACCCGCAAGATCATGTTCCATCAGGTGGGTTCGTGGGAGCTCACCAACCATCCCGTTGACCTCTACTGACCGCCCACCATCTCCACGACGCCGAGGGGGTTGTGGGCCGCCGGAATCCGCCGTGTAGACCGACCGGCTCATCGAGCTCAACCTGGCACCGGCTGGGGCAGTCGGTGCTCTACCGCCTTCGCAACGCGGCTGTCGCCGGAATCACCGAAGGATCGATCGTGAGGCATGGAAGACCGCCAAAGGAACGCACGAACCGCTACGAGCGAGAGCGGCGCGACGCCAGCGAACGCGTCGGCCGAAACTCGACCAAATGGCCAAGTGACACAAATGAACTCCTCAAGAGCATCCACGCCGACTTGGGAACTGAGGAGACATGAGCGCTTAGTAGAGAGTTGTTGGAGGGTTAAGGCTATTGCCTGTCAAATAGCGGACGAGTCGTGCCGCCGGCCGCAGACCCACTCTTAGCGACCTTCCTCCTCCTCCTTGGGTCCGAACCAATCGGAATTCCTCGCACCAATCGTGCGCTTTAGGTGCTTCGTCACCGTCAGCGCGTCTTCTGGGTAATCACTAGTGCTGAAACGCTGCCCGCCTCGTAGCGCACATTGATTTCGTCCCCCACAATACAGCCTCGACCGAATCGGGGTGTTCATCGCCCTATTCTCCTCACGGCGGCCGCATCCCAACCGGTTAGCCTTTCCCGCCCCCGAGGACCCTGAGGAGCGATGAGGATCATCGACCTGACCGTGCCCATCGGAACCGACACCTACAGCCCGCCGTCGGTGAACCAGCCGATCGGGATCACGGAGTATTACAAGGAGCCCGGCTTCTGGATGGTGTCGGAGATCACGATGATGCTCCATTCCGGCTCTCATGTCGATTTCACCAAGCACTACGTCGAAGACGGAGAGACGGCCGAGAACGTGCCGCTTGACCGAACCTGCGGAGAGGCGGTGATCCTCGACCTGACGCCGATCGAGCCGGACCACGACATCTCGCCCGACGATCTCGAGGCGGCGGTGCTCGAGATCCGACCTGGCGACATAGTGCTGGTGAAGACGGGTTGGTCCGATGTCGCCTGGGGAGACTTCCCGCGCTATTACGTCGGCTCTCCCTCTTGCTCACCGGAGGCGGCCAGATGGCTGATCGACACCGGCGCCAAGGCGATCGGATTCGACTGCTTTCCGGAGCGGGCCGCCAAGAAGCAGAGCTACCTGCCGAGCGAGTTCGTCGTACATGAGATCATTGGCGCCTCCGGTGCGATTCTCATGCAGACGATGACCAACCTGGCCCAGTTGCCCACCGACGAACGCTTCCTGTTTTTCGCTGCCTTCCTGAAGGTGACAGGCGGTGAAGGGGCGCCGGCTCGCTACTTCGCCCTCCTCGACTGACAAGTAGCCGCCACTCCGCCAACCCGGAGCCGCCACCGCGGAAAGCGCTGTGTGCAATCCGGGGTCGGACGTTTTCCCGGCGATGGAGTCGGTGAAACTCGGCGACGAAAGCGACCAGGAAGAGTGAAAGGACCGTTATGCGTATTGGACGAATCGAAGTTGAAGGAAAGTCCACGTTTGCCGTTGTAGCAGCGAATGGAACCTGGCTGCCGTTGGATCGAATAGGTATTGAAACCGGCACCATCGCCGCGATGATCGGTAAGTCGAATGCGATCGCCGGGAGGGCGGCCGAGTCCAGCCGCGAGACGACTCCGGGACTGTGATTTTCGACTCACGTTTGCACCCCGTTTCTTCCGCGGAGCGACAGGTGACGTTCTCGAAGGGAACTCCGCCTCACGTAATTGAGAACACCGATGCCCGCGACCTGATCGTAATCGGCGCGAAAGTTACCTCAACAACATCCGGGCCGCTGCCGCGAGAGCCGCCACCACCACCACCCAGCGGATCCACCCACCGCCTTTGGAGACCGCGAGATCGGAGGCGATCCAGGCACCGGTCATGTTCCCCAGGGCGAGGACACCACCGGCCAGCAGGGAGACCTGCCCGGCGAACAGGAACACCGGGAGCGCAACGATGGTGAAAGCGACGATGAGCGCCACCTTGGCGGCATTGCCGGTCACGAGATTGAGCCCGCCGCCGAGGACCAGCCCGGCGAGAAGCAGGAACCCCACCCCGGCCTGGATGAATCCGCCATAGAAGCCGACGGCTATGAACACCGCGATCTCGGTCATTGGCCCCAACGAGGCCTCTCCTCCCCCCTCCCAGCGTTTCGGCGAAACCAGGACTGAAAGGGCGACGCCCACGATCACCACGGCGAACACCACCTCCATGGTGTCCGGGTCGACCCGGGTGGCGACCCATGACCCGGCCAGGGCACCCGCCAGAACTGGGAGCGCCAGCCGGCGGACCTTGCCCCACGGGACGGCCCGGCCCCGCTGAAACCCGGCAACCGCGGTCGAGTTGGCCAGAAGCACCGCCACCCGGTTGCTCCCATTGGCGAGCAGTGGGTCGTTCAACACTTCGACGAGGAGCGGGAGGGTTATCGCCGATCCGCCACCGGCGACGGTGTTCACGAAACCGGCGAATAACCCACCGGCGACGAGTATCACGCCGTCGATGAGCTCCACTTCCATGAGAGGGCGACGCTAGCCACCAAAGCACCCGCCCAATGGTTCAACTGCCAACCCCATACCTTGTGGCAACAGACATTGAACCGACCTTGGTCTGCTCAGCGCTCTGCCATCGGAATCGCGAGCTTACTCAGTGTTTGCAGACTCACCGTGCGATCCGCCGGCCTGCGAAGCAACTGGCTCCCACCGGCAAAGACCAGATCCGCAACCCGGTGATGATCTCCGAACGACCCGCAGAAGCAGACGACCGTGCTGTTCCCGGACACTGGGAAGGTGACCTGTTGATGGGACGACGTCAGACCGCCATCGGCACACTGGTGGAACGCTGGTCCAGGTATGTGATGCTGTTCCGCCTGCCCGACGGCAACACAACAGACTCGGTGCGGGCCGGTCTCGCAGAAGTCATCCAACGGCTCCCCGACCATCTCTGGCAGTCACTGACCTGGGATCAAGGCAAAGAGATGGCCGAACACGCCCAGTTCACCATCGACACCGGAATCCAGATCTACTTCTGCGACCCCAAATCGCCGTGGCAGCGCGGATCGAACGAAAACACCAACGGACTGCTGCGTCAATACTTCCCCAAAACCACCGACATGGCAGCACCCACACAGGCAGAACTCGACGAAGCCGCCTACTCACTCAACTCGAGCATGTGATCCAAACATACAGATCGGACGTGTAATCCAACGGGGAGTGAAAAGCGGGCTGGGGCCCAACTGCCGCCGATGCGGAGCGAAAGCGTCCATCGCCGACCACATCGACCCGATTGGGCTCGGCGGCGACCCGAATGGGCCTTTGCAGTCGTTGTGTCTCGGGTGCCACAACCGGAAGACGGCGTCCGAGGGTGGTAGGGCAAGCAAGTCGCGTCGGGAGAACCGATGAACGATCTCGCCAGACAGCTCCTCGAGATGCGGGATCAGATCTCCTCGCAGTGGGCCGGCCTATTGACCCGAGCCGCTCAGGCGTTGGCGAAGGAAGCCGACCCAGCCGACCCGGAGCGCCGCTGCCGGAGCTGTGGTGGCGACGTCGTGCAGTCGGGTCGGGGCCGGCGCCGGAAGTACTGCTCGGATCGCTGTCGCCGGGAGTTTCAGCGGCGTTGACCCCGCTTCAAGATTGCTCCCAGCCGGTATGTAGCGGGAGCCCTCTCCAATCAGGGTCGGGAGTCGCCCACCTTTAGTTGGCGGCTGACGACCGGGTGAACCCACCCAGATGGTTCGGGAAATGCTCGACTTTGATGCCCGACTCGGCCATCGACTCCATGAGCCCATCGACAATTTCACTCGACGCTCCCAGAACCTTGTACTCGTCAATATCCAGAAGGTCGCCTGCCTCTGATATGAGCTCCCTGACAGTTTCAAGATGAAACTCCATGGATTCAGCATCCGGGTGAAACTGCAAACCAACGAATCTGTCCCGGTCATCGTTGATCATCACGTGAAAGGCGATGATTCTTGGCTCCTCTGCCTCTACGGCTTCCGTGATGCGACGATTCAACTCCATATAGGCGGCCAGTTTTCCCTCTTTGACTCGGGCGGAGGTGACGGTGATGAAAGGTGCGGGCATGCTCTGCTCCATTCTGAGCGATCAACTTCGGAATCTACGCCGAGACCACTTGCCGCGCCTAACGGGTCACTCGGTAACCCGTTTCGATGGTCCGCCACGGGCTTCCTCCCTACCCGCACACATTGAGCGCGCCACCTTCGCGTCGAAACGCGACGAAATGGCACGCTCAA
>CAZSOF010000059.1:0-5367 GCA_964607685.1 uncultured Acidimicrobiaceae bacterium
GGCCACCCCTTCTTCTCCAAGGAGTCTCTGGATGTCGCAAGTAAGCCTGCGCGCTCAGGCGGGCAGGAAGCCAGGTTCGCGGGAGTCCCGGCGCATACGACGCACGGGGCGAGTGCCTGCCGTCGTGTACGGGACCGATGTGGAGCCCATCCCACTCGATGTCGACTCGCACGACCTCCACATGGCCCTCCACACCGAGTCTGGGTCCAACGCCATCATCAGCCTCGAAATCGAGCACGGCGACACCCTGACCACGATGGCGAGGGTCATCGACCGTCACCCCTTCCGCAACGAATACCGACATGTCGACTTCATCACGGTCGATCTCACCAAGACGGTCACTGCCGAAGTCGCCCTCCAATTCGATGGCACACCTGTCGGGGTCAGAGAAGGCGGAGTGTTCAGCCCCCGACGCACCTACGTCCAGATCGAGGTTCTGCCCACCGAGATCCCTGGCTTCATCCCCCTCGACGTCTCCGAGGTCCAAATCGGTGGCTCCCTTCGCATAGAAGATCTTCCTGGGTTGGAGGGCGTCGTGTACCTGGAGGAATCCGACGCCGTGATCATGTCCGTCACCACCCCGGCCGCCGAGATCGAAGAGCCGGTCATCGAGGAGGAAGAGCTTCTCGAGGGTGAAGAGCTTGCAGAGGGCGAGGAAGCTGAGGAAGGTGCTGAAGAGGCTGAAGGCGAAGGCGTGGGCCAGGGCGAAGAGGCCGAATCGGTCGAGTGACCCGGTGCGCGTCGTGGTTGGTCTCCGCAACCCGGGCGCCGACCACGAAGGAACTCGCCACAACGTTGGCTATGAAGTCGTCAGCCACCTGATCGACCGCTGGGACGAGACGGCCACCAGGGCGCCACCTTCGATCCGGGGCATGATTGCACAGAAGGGTGTCGGCGACGATCGAGCGTTGCTCTTCATCCCCAACACGTTCATGAACGAGTCGGGCGGTGCGGTACGAGCCCTTCTCGACTACCACCGAGTGGCACCCGAGGATCTCTTGGTGATCCATGACGACATCGACCTCGCATTCGGTCGTCTTCGGGTTCAGGTGGATGGGGGAAGTGGCGGTCACAACGGTGTCCGCTCGGTGGGGCGGGCTCTGGGCTCGAATGACTTCTCTCGTCTCAAGGTGGGAGTGGGCAGACCGCCCGGCTCCCAGGACCCGGCCGATTTCGTCTTGCGCAGGTTCACCAAGAAGGAACGCTCCGAGGTCGACCTGGTCGTCCGGGACGCGGGGGACGTGGTCGAGCTCTGGCTCGACGACCGAGTACGGGCCCAGGAGATGGCGGCGCATCGAGGGCGGGATGCCTGAGCTCGTCGCGGCCATAGACCAGGGAACCAGCTCCACCAGATTCATCGTGTTCGACGACGAGGCTCGTGTGGTGGGCTCGGCCCAACGAGAGCACTCGCAGATCCTCCCCCGTCCCGGCTGGGTGGAGCACGACGCCGAGGAGATCTGGTCCAGGACGGTGGAGGTGATCGAAGCAGGCCTCGCCGACGCCGGTGTCTCGGCCTCCGACCTCGCCGCAGTGGGGATCACCAATCAGCGGGAGACCACCGTCATCTGGGACCGGGCGACCGGTGAGCCGGTGGCCAACGCGGTGGTGTGGCAGGACACGCGGACAGCGGAACTGTGTGAGCAGCTGGCCGGGGAGGAGGGCATGGGGCGCTTTGCCGCCAAGACGGGGTTGCCACTCGCTACCTACTTCTCCGGCCCCAAGGCCCGCTGGCTGATCGACCATCACAAGCTGGCGAACAGAGCCAGGCGCGGCGAGCTTGCCTTCGGGACCATCGACAGCTGGCTCACCTGGAAGCTGTCCGGACGCCATGTCACCGATGTGACCAATGCCTCCCGGACCTTGCTCATGGACCTGGCCACGACCGCCTGGGATTCCGACCTGACGCTGGAGCTTGGAGTTCCTTCGCACATGCTCCCCGAGATCGTGCCCTCTGTGGGGGAGGTGGCGGTTTGCAGCGCCCCCCTGGACGGTGTTCGCCTGATGGCGATCCTCGGCGACCAGCAGGCCGCCCTCTTCGGGCAGGCCTGTTTTCACCCCGGGGAGGCCAAGAACACCTACGGGACCGGCAACTTCATGCTCATGAACACGGGAACGGATCCCGTGGCCTCACAATCCGGGCTGCTCACCACGCCCGGTTACCGGATCGCTGGCCAGGAGACCGTCTATGCCCTGGAGGGATCGATCGCGGTCACCGGGTCGCTGGTGCAATGGCTTCGGGACAATCTGGGGATCATCGAGGACGCAGAGGAGGTGGAGAGCCTGGCGGGCGCTGTGGAGGACAACGGCGACGTGTACTTCGTGCCTGCATTCTCCGGTCTGTTCGCCCCACACTGGCGACCTGATGCGCGTGGCGTGATCACTGGTCTCACCAGATACTCCAATCGGGGCCACATCGCTCGCGCCTCACTCGAGGCTGCGGCGTACCAGTCCAAGGATGTGCTCGATGCCATGACCGCCGACTCCGGTGTGCAGCTCACCGAGCTGAAGGTGGACGGTGGGATGACCGCCAACGGCACCCTGATGCAGTTCCAGGCCGATCTGTTGGGCGTCGACGTCATCCGCCCTCGGGTCACCGAAACCACCGCTCTGGGCGCCGCTTACGGCGCCGGTCTCGCCGCCGGTGTGTGGTCGGATCTCGACGAGATCCGTTCCATGTGGGTCGAGGAGACCCGCTGGGTACCGCACATGGACGAGGAGGAGCGGGCCCGCCTCCATTCCCGATGGCGAGAGGCCGTCGATCGTTCGCTGGACTGGGCCTGAAACCCCTCTGTGGGCATTGGCCACGCGTGACGATCAACGGACCTCCCCGGAAGGGTTCGAGACGCGATGGCACCCCTCCGCTTATGATCGAGATCGGAGTCGAGGATGTCGATCAATTTCCCCAATGCTCTGGCGGTATTTCGGATCGTCATGGTCTTGCCCGTCATGGCCTTCACCCGCGCCGCCCAGATCGAGAATCACTTCACGATCGCCGCGGTTCTCTTCCTCATCGCCACCTTCACCGATGTCCTGGATGGCTATTGGGCCCGTCGCACGACCGGTGGGACAGTTTTGGGGGCCTTCCTCGACACCACTGCGGACAAGATCCTGGTCACCGGGACGCTCTTGGCTCTGGTGTCGGTCGATCGTGTGTCGATATGGCCGGCGTCCATCATCATCTTCCGTGAGTTCATAGTCATGGCCCTCCGGGGCGTCGTGGCACAAAGGGGCCGGCTCATCGGCCCGTCCACCTGGGGCAAGATCAAGGCCTTCACCCAATACGCCGCCATCTTCTCGGCGTTTCTCCGCTTCGCCGATAGATGGGGACCGTGGTACTTCGATCAGTGGCTGATGCTGATCGCGGTCATCGCCACCATCGGATCCGCCTGGGGGTATGTCACCGCTTTCTGGTCTGTGGCGAGGACGGAGCCGACCGACATCAAGACATGAGGGTCGCCGTCACCGGCGGCTCCGGGGTGGTGGGCCGGGCCGTCGTTCGACACCTGGTCGACTCCGGTCACCATGTCGCGGCCCTTTCCCGATCCAGTGAGTCGGCGAGTTCCTTGGAATCACTCGGGGCGTCGGCCGTGCCCGGTCATGTCCTCGACTTCGATGCTCTGATCGGGTTGGTCAGCGGCACGGACTGGGTGTTCCACATCGCGGGTGTCAACGAGTTGTGCTCCCGGGACCCATCTCGCATGTGGAGGGTGAATGTCGACGGCTCGTTGCTGGTTTTGGAGGCCAGCGCACGCGCCGGGGTGAGGAGGGTGGTACACACCTCGTCGGCGGTAACCGTGGGGGAGGCCGAAGGCACTGTCGGCGCCGAGAGCACCAAGCATCGCGGCTTCTTCCTCTCGGATTACGAACGATCGAAGACAGTTGCCGAGCGGCTCATGCTGGAGACCCGTCATGACATCGAGGTGGTCTCGGTGAATCCGGCGTCGGTGCAGGGCCCGGGACGGTCGACCGGCACCGGGGCTCTCCTTCTCGCCGCTGCCGGAGGGCGTCTTCCGTTCCTCGTCGACGCCACCATCTCGTTGGTCGACACCGACGATTGCGCCCGGGGACATCTGGCGGCTGCCGACGAGGGCGTGCCGGGAGAGCGGTACCTCCTCAGCGGCGCCACCGTGACCATCCGTGAGATGGTGAGTCTCATGAACCGAGTCCTCGAGCGCACCCGACGACCATGGTTTGTCAACCCAGGGGCGATCAGCGCCATCGCACCGGTCGTCGATTGGGCATCACGTGTGCTGGGTATCGAGCCGACGTTGTGTCCCGAATCGGCGCGGGTGCTCCGCCACGGTCATGCCTATGACGGGTCACGTGCCACCCGCGACCTAGGAGTGGCGTACACACCGCTGGAGACCACCGTGAGGCGGATGATCGATTGGGCCTCAGAGGAGAGCCTGCTCTAGCACACAGGCACACGCTTGGGTTCTCGGTACGATCTGGTATCGCGATGACCGCTCCACTCCGCCCGCTCCTCGCCGGATGGCGGTCGGCACCACTGCCCGAACTCGATGCGACCTGGGCAGTTGCCGCCCCCGGGCGCGCCTTCGCCATCGCCGGCCTTTTCCAGAGCCTCGGCGAGAGCCTCCTCGTGGTGTTGCCCGGGGAGAGCGAGGCCGAAGAGTTGGTCGACGACCTGGAGCTCTTCATAGACGAGGTGGCGCCGGCGCCGGCGTGGGAGACGCTCCCCTTCGAGCACCTCTCACCGAATCTGGCCACGATGGCCCATCGCGCCCAGGCCCGTGACCTGATGGCAGCGGAGCAGCCGGTGGTGGTGGTGGCCTCGGTGCGTTCGGCGATCCAGCGGCTCAGCAGCTCGAGCTTCGAGCCGATTCGAGTCTCCACCGGAGACGATGTCGACTTCGATGCCCTGACCAGGGACCTGGCCGGCATCGGGTATCAACGCACCGATCGGGTCGAGGCCCGCGGGGAGTTCGCGATCAGAGGTGGAATCGTCGACGTCTTTCCCGGCCAGTCAGCACAGCCGGTGCGGGTCGATTTCTGGGGTGATCGAGTCTCCGAGATCAGGGAGTTCTCAGTCGGAAATCAGAGATCTCTCGACCCGGTAGACCGGATGGTCGCCTACCCGGTGCGGGAGGTGCGACCGGATGAGGGGATCAGCACCCGGGCTCGCCTGTTGATGTCAACCGCGCCCTGGGCCGCTTCGACGTGGGACCGGATTGCCGAGGGGCAGCTGTTCGGCGGGATCGAGTCGTGGCTGCCCTGGTTGGCCGACGAGAGGAGTCTCATCGATGAGGTCCCCACCCGTGGCCATCTGGTGTTGATCGACCCAATACGGGCACTGGACAGGTGTCGTGACCTGGTCAAGGAGGAGGCCGAGCTCGCGGCGGCGCTCGC
>CAZSOF010000059.1:5467-8228 GCA_964607685.1 uncultured Acidimicrobiaceae bacterium
GTCATCGCCTACGCCGGCTCGGACAGGCTCTATGTGCCCGTCGACCAACTGGCTGCGGTCAAGAGATACACGGGGGGCGAGACACCACGGGTCTCGCGCATGGGAGGCAAGGACTGGTCGGAGCAGAAGGCGAGGGTTCGCAAGGAGGTGGCGGCGGTGGCTGCCCAAGTCGTGGACCTGCATCGTCAGCGTGCCCATGCCGAAGGCCATGCCTACGACCCGGATACCCCCTGGCAACGAGAGTTGGAGGCCTCGTTCCCATACGAGGAGACCCACGACCAACTGAGCGCCATCGAGCAGGTGAAGACCGACATGGAGACCGACCGCCCGATGGATCGTCTGGTCTTCGGAGATGTCGGCTTCGGTAAGACCGAGGTGGCGATACGCGCCGCCTTCAAGGCGGTCCAGGATGGTCGGCAGGTCGCCATTCTCTGCCCCACGACTCTGCTCGCCCAACAGCATCATCAGACCTTCGGCGAGCGATTCGCCCCATACCCGGTGCGGGTCGAGGTCCTGTCCCGCTTCCTCACCCCGGCTCAGGCCGGCAGGGTGATCGCCGGTCTGGCCACCGGGGAGGTCGATGTGGTGGTGGGCACCCATCGTCTTCTATCCGAGGATGTGAGGTTCAAGCGTCTCGGGTTGCTGGTCGTGGATGAGGAGCAGCGCTTCGGGGTGGGAGCCAAGGACGCCATCAAGAGGCTGAGGCTCGGTGTCGACGTGTTGACCCTCACCGCGACCCCGATCCCGAGGACCTTGGAGATGGCCCTGACCGGTATCAGAGACGTCTCGCACATTCGGACTCCGCCCGAGGATCGACATCCCATCCTCACCTACGTCGGGCCCTACGACAGCCAGGCCGTGTCTGCCGCCGTTCGGCGGGAGCTACTTCGAGAGGGTCAGGTCTTCTACGTCCACAACCGGGTTCAGTCCATCGAGCGAGCGGTGGCCGGGCTCCGGGAACTGGTCCCCGACGCCCGCTACGTCGTGGCTCACGGGCAGATGTCGGAGGGTCAGTTGGAACAGGTGATGATCGACTTCTGGAATCACGCCTATGACGTGCTCGTGGCAACCACGATCATCGAGTCGGGTCTCGATCTGCCCAAGGTCAACACGCTCATCGTCGAGCGGGCCGATCTCTTGGGGCTGGCACAGCTCTATCAGTTGCGCGGACGTGTGGGGCGCTCCAGCCAGCGTGCCTACGCCTACCTGTTCCACCCGGTTGGCCAGTCGCTCACCGAGGACGCCCATCGACGTCTCGAGGCAATTGGCGAAGCGACCGACCTGGGCTCCGGGTTTCAACTCGCCCTTCGCGATCTCGAGATCAGAGGAGCAGGTTCCATCCTCGGTGAGGTGCAGTCGGGCCATATCGCGGCCGTTGGTTTCGACCTGTACACCGAGCTGGTAGCGGAGGCGGTGTCGGAGATGGAGGGCCGCGTGACCGAGGCACCGGGCCCTCCCGAGGTGAGAATCGACCTGCCGGTGGACGCCCACGTCTCCGACGCCTACCTCGACGATCAGGAGCTCCGTCTCGAGGCCTACCGGCGCCTGGCGGGTACCACGACCGACTCCGAGGTCGATGACGTGGTGGCGGAGTGGGAGGATCGATATGGCCCGCTGCCACCCGAGGCACTCTCGTTGATCTCTCTCGCCCGTCTCCGCGTCCAGGCGATTCGGGTTGGGCTGAATGAGATCGTCATGCTGCGGGATGAGATCCGCATGAGCCCCGTCGACCTCAAGCCATCCCAGGAAGTGCGTCTGCAGCGTCTCCAGCCGACTGCGGTCTTGCGGGCCGCCGAGGGCATCCTCTTCATTCCGGCGACGGAGCCGCTCACGGAAGGGCTGATCGAGTTCATCGGTCAGATGTGGGGACGGTGACCTCAGCTATCACGGTCAACCCACCTACCATCCGCTCTACCTTTCCCTGTTCAAAGGATCCCCTGTGAAGCGACTATTGACACTTGCCGCGTTCGGCGGTGTCCTGGTTACGGCCTGTGGCGGGCTGTCCAACGCCTTGGCCGCCACCGTCGACGGCACTGAGATAACGGTTGGCGAGGTCGAAGAGCTCATCGCCGCCCCCGATGACACACCCATCACCAAAGGGCAATTCGCACAGTTTCTCGGTTTCGCGATCCAGTGGCAGGTCATCAACGACGCTGCCACTGCCGATTACGGCATCGCGTTCACCGAAGAGGAGGTGACCGAGGAGGCGGACCGCATCTTCGACGAGGTATCCAACGATGGAGAGTCCCGTGGGGACTTCCTCCTCCGGTCCGGGATAACCGAGGCGTTCCTCCGCAAGTATGCACGCCAGAGCCTGCTCGATGCCGGAATCAGGGCGATCCTGATCGAGGGTGTGCCCGAGCCCACCCCCGAGGAGATGGACAACGCACGCGACGGGGCCCTGGCGTCACTCACCAATGCGTGTGTCTCCCACATCCTCGTCAGCACGGAGGAAGAGGCGGTCGACGCGATGGGTCGTCTCGCGGAAGGCGAGGATTTCGGGGCGCTGGCGACCGAGCTGTCCCAGGACACAGGGAGCGCGGCCAACAACGGTGCGCTGCCCTGTGGGGCACCCGACGGGTACGTGGCCCCTTTCCGTGACGCCGTGATGGTGGCCACGGTAGGTGAGGTCTACCCGGAGCCGGTGCAGAGCCAGTTCGGCTATCACGTCATCTTGGTCACGGAGCGCCAAGACCCCGCCCAGGCCGATCTACCGTCGGACGCGCAGATCGCCGACGACGTCCGTGGTGAGGCCGTGATA
>CAZSOF010000059.1:8328-11832 GCA_964607685.1 uncultured Acidimicrobiaceae bacterium
CGTGACCTTCTGTGACGACCTCTATGACCAGGCGGAGGAGATCGCGGACGTGTACCCTGCCATTGCCGACCGGGTGATCGCAGCCGCCATGGACGGCCCGGTGGTATTCGCCGTCCCGGGGAGCCCCCTGGTGGGTGAGTTCGCGGTTCGTCTGATCCTGGAAGCGGCTGTCGACGCCGAGGTGATCCCCGGTGAGTCCTTCGTCGACCTCGTGCTCTCGGAGGTGGGTTGCGACCCGCTGGACCGTGGGTTGCAGATTCTCAACGGCCACGACCTGCCCGACCCTCTCGTCATGGACAAACCCACGATCATCGGGCACGTGGATCACCCAAGGCTGCTGGCGGACGTCCTCGATGCGGTGTCCCGGGTGACGGCCGAGGACACCGTGGCAACGGTCCTTTGCAACCTCGGATCCGAAGATCCCCTGGTCGTGACGGCCCCCATCGATGCCCTGGAACCGAGCCACGCTGGCCTCCAAACCTCTCTGTTCGTGGACGCCGAGCCCGGAGGGATCATCGGCGCCGTCCGGGTGATGCGCAGACTTCGCCTCGAGTGTCCCTGGGACCGGGAGCAGACCCATGCGAGCCTGGTGAAGAATCTGATCGAGGAGACCTACGAGCTGATAGATGCGATCGCAGGACTGGCCGGCGGTGACATCGATTGGGTGGCCTACGCCGGTGTCGAGGACGAATTGGGTGATGTCCTGCTGCAGGTCCTCTTTCACTCGGCGATAGCCAGACAGGCTGGGGGGTTCGACATAGATGGCGTGGCGGAGGTGTTGCGCCGGAAGCTGATCAGACGTCATCCTCATGTCTTTGGTGATACCACCGTCACCGGTCCCGATGAGGTGAAGCGGAACTGGGACCGGATCAAGGAGGCAGAGAGCGGTGTAACCACGGATTCGCTCCTCGGCGGGGTGTCCGCCGGGCTCCCCGCGGTGCAGAGAGCCTCCAAGATCCAGAATCGGGCGGCAAAGGTGGGCTTCGACTGGTCGACCGCCGCCGAGGTGCTGCCCAAGGTCCGCGAAGAGATCGAAGAGCTGACGGCAGCGATGTGTGGTGAAGGTGATATCCAGTCCGAGCTGGGCGACACGCTGTTCGCCATCATCAACCTGGCGCGTCATCTGGGTCTCGACCCGGAACTTGCATTGACCGCGGCCAACCAGCGCTTCGAGGAGCGCTTTCGGCGGATGGAGGCCGACGGGCCGCTCGACGGTCTCAGCCTCCACGAGCTGGATCGACGCTGGGAGCGGGCAAAATCGGACTGATGCCCACATACCCGTGACAAGTCGGGCCTGGTGGTAGCTTGGCGCGGCCAGGCACGGGTCCAAACCGATGAGCAACGTCACCATCGAGCGAATTCATGCACGACAAGTGCTCGACTCACGGGGCAATCCCACCGTCGAGGCTGAAGTCTTCACCACCGGTGGGTTCGGTCGCGCCATCGTCCCCTCCGGTGCCTCGACGGGCACACACGAGGCCGTCGAGTTACGCGACGGGGGCGACGCCTACGGGGGCAAGGGCGTCCAGCGTGCCGTGGGAAACGTCAACGACACCATCGCACCAGCCCTGATCGGGCGGGACGTCACGCGTCAAGAGGCCATCGATTTGGCGATGGCCGACCTCGATGCCACCACAAACAAGGCCAGCCTCGGGGCCAACGCCATTCTCGCCGTGTCCCTGGCCGTGGCCCGGGCGGCGGCCGCCACACTCGGTCTTCCGCTGTACCGCTATCTGGGAGGCCCCTCCGCGCGGGTTCTTCCCGTGCCCTGTCTCAACGTCCTCAACGGTGGCGCCCATGCTGCCAACTCGGTCGACATTCAGGAATTCATGCTGGTCCCCGCGGGCCTTCCGTCGTTCTCCCATGCGCTGCGCGCCGGGGTCGAGGTCTATCACGCCATGAAGCTGGTGATGGCAGGGCGGGGTCTGGCGACCAATGTCGGTGACGAGGGTGGGTTTGCCCCCGACCTCGCCACCAACGAGGCCGCTATCGAGCTCCTCATCGAAGGCATCGAGGCGGCGGGATACGAGGTGGGTGATCAGATCGCGATTGCCCTCGACGTCGCTGCGACCGAGCTCCACCGAGAGGGTCGCTATGGCCTGGAGGGTAGGGACCTGAGCTCAGAGGAGATGGTGGAGTCTCTCGCCGGGCTGGCCGAGAGGTATCCGCTGGTGTCGATCGAGGATGGTCTGGCCGAGGAAGACTGGGATGGCTGGAAGGCCCTGACCTCACGACTCGGTGAGACCACCCAGTTGGTCGGGGACGATCTGTTCGTCACCAACGTGGACATCCTGCGCCGGGGGATAGCCGAGAAGGCTGCCAACTCCATCCTGATCAAGGTCAACCAGATCGGCACCGTCTCCGAGACTCTGCACACCATGGAGACCGCGGAGCGCGCAGGGTTCAGCCGAATGATCTCGCATCGCAGCGGGGAGACAGAGGACACCTTCATCGCCCATCTGGCGGTGGCTACCAATGCCGGGCAGATCAAGACCGGGGCGCCGGCGCGGGGAGAGCGGACCGCCAAGTACAACCAGCTGCTGCGAATCGAGGAGAGGCTGGGCAACGAGGCGAGATTTGGCGGCTGGGATGTCTTTGGGGGGCCTCCGTGAGGATACTGCGACGCCCCGGCTCGGCTATTGCCGCCCTGCTCATACTGCTCATGGGTGCTGCCTTTCTCACCCAGGTGGTCCCCTATCGCCAGATCATCGAGTCGCAGCGACAAGTCACCTCGGCGCGGGCACAGCTCTCGGAGCTGGAGGCCGAGAACGCCGGCCTCCAGGCGGATATCGAGGCGCTGCAGACCGATGCCGAAGTCGAGAAGCTGGCTCGTGAGAAGCTGGGGTATGTCAGACCCGGAGAGACCGCCTATGTGGTTCTCGACCCGCCGGGGACCGACGAGCCTGCAGAGCCGGAGGAGACGGCACCTCCTGCCGCCGACAAGACCTGGGTCGATATCGTTTGGGAGTTCCTCACCGGGGCCGACTTAGAGTCCTGATCATGAGAGAGGCTGACGACCGCGCGGTCGTCGAAGCACAGATCGGAAGACCACTCCGGGCTCTGTCCCAGGTGGTCTCACGATGTCATCTCGATCAGCCCGTCGTGATTCGGGTGCCACCGCATCTCGATGACGGCACCCCGTTTCCCACGCTGTACTGGCTGACCTGCCCGTTGGCGGTCAGCAGGGTCGGGCGTCTGGAAGGCGCCGGTGGTGTGAAGCGCATGGAATCGAAGGCGGTGTCCGACCCCTCGTTCGGCGAGGAGCTGAGTCGGGCTCACGAGTCGTATGCCCGGGAGCGTGATGCCTCCATTGAGCGGTCCGACGGGCCCCGGCCAACCGGGGGTGTGGGGGGCAGCGCGGATGGTGTGAAGTGTCTTCACGCCCACTATGCCCACTCCCGTGCCGGAGGGCTCAACCCCGTGGGATCCATCGTTGCCGACTGGATCGAGCCCCTCGACTGCGAGGTCGCCTGTGTGGTCGATGGCGGGCTCAACCCGGAGTGG
>CAZSOF010000060.1:0-11788 GCA_964607685.1 uncultured Acidimicrobiaceae bacterium
TTCACCCCGATGTGCTGCTGTTCGCCGCCGGGCGGGTCGGCAACACCGAAGAGCTCGGAGTCGATGGTGCCGGCGTGCGGTGCGACGAGCGGGGCAGGATCCTCGTCGACGACGAGTACCGGACCACCGCCGAGGGGATATATGCCGCCGGCGACGTCATTGGCCCGCCCGCCCTCGCCTCGGTTTCCTCAGAGCAGGGGCGGGTGGCGATCTGTCGCGCTTTCGGCATCCCGTTCAAGGAAGTCATCGACCCTGTCCCTCCCTTCGGTGTCTACTCGATCCCTGAGGTCGGGATGGTGGGCATGACCGAGGATGCGGCAGCGCAGGCGGGCATCGACTACGAGGTGGGCAGGTCATGGTTTGTGGACAACGCCCGCAGCGCGATCGCCGGGACCGACTTTGGGTTCATCAAGCTGGTCCTGGAACCACGCACCCGTCGCCTCATTGGAGCTCACATCGTGGGTGAGGAGGCGGCCGAGCTGATCCACCAGGCGCAGGCCGTGATCCACACCCGAGGAACCATCGACTACTTCATCGATTCGACCTACAACGTCCCCACCCGCTCCGAGGCCTTCAAGTACGCGGCGTATGACGCCCTGCAGAGACTGAGCGATCGGGGCGATGTGGAGAGACCCACTCATGCAGATTGAGTGTCGAGTAGCCCTTGCCGTGACCCGCCGGGCTGGATCGTCCTTCTCATATAATCGGAAAGCCAACTCGATAATCGCGATGCAACTCGTCACGTCGAGACCCCTCAGAAACACTGACGGAGACAACCCGGGCTGAAGACGATGGAACACGACGAACGGTTCGAAGAAAGCTCGAAGCACCACGAAGCTCTCCTCTTCCTGCACGGAAGGGCCGAATCGATCGCTTCCACTCCCGCGTTCGAGCTCGATGACCTCGGTCCGGCGCTGACCGCCGTAGCCGAAAGCCCGACGGCCGGGGTCAGTGTGGCGTCGAAACTGGACCTTCTCGGTCGGCTGGCGAAGGCCGGTCTGCCGGATTTCGCGGGTAACCAAGACCAATACACGAGTCTGGCCGAGGCGGTGGGCCGGGATCACGGGCTCGGGTCGAGCCAGATCCTCGAGGACGTCAAGCGGGCCGTGTCCAGCGAACGAGCGTCCGAAGTTCTGGCAAGTACGCCCACCGGACGAGCCCTCCCCCATCACATCACGGCCTTCTTCATGGACGATGTGTGTCAGACGGCCCGGGTACGAGTCGATGGCACAGAAGCGGTGTGGGTGTTCTCCGAATTCGAGACCGACGCACCTTTCGATCGGGTGGCGGCCTGGGTCGATCCGCGCAACTGGCCCACCCGCAGTCCCTCGGTCTTCAAGAGCATGACACCGACGAACGGAATCGATCGGATCCCGGGCGGAGCGTCGGTGGACCAGTGGCACGGAGATTTCATAGAGATCGTCGACCTGGTTCGCCGTCTCGAGACGGGACTGGACTGCGACTACTACCGCGAAGATGGGCAGTTCGCCGCGATGTCATACTCGTTGAACCAGAGCCTGGACGGACAGATCGACGTGGATCGGGGATTCCTCCTGGTCAACGAGCTGGGTGGTTCCCGCCATGTCAAGGCATTGAAAGTCGTCAGCTTCACCAACGACTTCTGGGATGACGTGGCGCAATGGGTCTGTCCACTGTGGACCGACTTCGTGCGCGGCGCGGTGCAGGGCGGCACCAGGAGCTCACAGATCCCCTCTTCCGTCCCCGGCTCGATCTCGAAAGCCTTCCAGCAGTGGACCGAGTTCGGGGCAGAGAGCGCTGAGGCCTATACGAGGATGGCCGTCGAATGTGCCCGCACGATCTCGTCGGGCACGCTCCGGGCATCGGACATGGTGAGGTCCGGGGCCCGATTCTGGTTGCAGGTGTATGACGACATGATGTCGGCCGCGTCACTCGGATACAGCATCCTCGAAGACCTATCTTCGGCACCAACTCCTGGGGCGGATGGAAGGGTTCACGCCGCTGAGACCGGGCGGTTGGGGATGACCGTGGGCCCGAGGCGCGTCCAGCCCGCCTCGGTCTATGCCCGCACGGGTGGCCCTGGCGTCGCCAGTAGCCCGGTGGAGAGCACGACACTCCCTCTCCTTGGTCTGGATCAAATGGCGAAGGCGAGGTGCTCCGATCTCGAACGCATCGGCCACGTCAACCAGCAAATCCCAGGTGGAGACGTCAATGTCGAGATCGTCACCGTCGACGGCGCCAGTGGGGTCAAGCTCTCGGTCGACACCTCGAACGCGGGTTCGGGGATGTATGTCGGGCAAGTCGAGATCGAAAAGGCAAAGGATCCCGTGCCGGTCCAGCTGTACGTGTCAAAGGCGGAGACTCAGTGATGACCTCGCGGACAGAAGCGTTGGAGACTGCCGAACAACGTCTCGATCGACTCCTCGATCGTCTGCTCTCGTCCGGCGAGTCAGCGGCCGCGGCCGGCGAGTGGGATCAGGCACGGGCCGCGGCCGAAGACGTGTTGACCGTCGACCCGGGTAATCAACGTGCCGGCGAGCTGCTCGAACGCGCCGGCGCCGCCGAAAGGGACCGGCTGGGCGAACGCGCCTTGATGACGATTCTCTTCTCCGATCTCGTGGACTCCACGCCAATGGCGGAACGGATCGACCCCGAGGCCATGCGGGACATCTTCGGTCTCTATCGCAATACGGCCCGAACTGCCATCGAGCGGTTTGGAGGCACCATCGTGCAATTCCTCGGCGACGGGATAGTCGCCGCCTTCGGATATCCCACGTCGCATGAGGACGACGCTCGGAGGGCAGTCCTCGGTGGACTGGATCTGCTCACCGCCATGGAGGAGACCCGCAAAGTGGCGCTCGAGCGCCATGAATTGGATGTGCGGGTCCGCGTAGGGATACACACCGGTCTGGTCGTCGTAGGTGAGCTGGGGGAGGGACCGGGGCACGAACGTCACTCCATCGTCGGTGTCACGCCCAACATGGCATCCCGTCTTCAAAGCGAGGCCGAGCCCGGGATGTTGGTGATAAGCGACGTGACGCATCATCTGGTGGCTTCCGACTTCGAAACCCGCTCTTTGGGTGCGAGGAACCTCAAAGGGGTGTCGCGTCCGGTCGAGATCTACGCCGTAGCGGGCAGCCGCCACGTGGGATCGCGTCTCGCCTCCCCACGCTACAAGGGGCGTTTCGTCGGGCGAGAGCAGGAGCTCGCCAAGTTGTCGGAGGCGTGGAAAGAGACGCGGGCCGTGGCAACGGCCACCTCCGGCACACCCGTGCCCGCCATCTGCATAGTCGGCGATCCGGGGATGGGGAAGTCGCGGCTAGTGGCCGAGATTCTCGGTGAGGTGCTGGAAACGGGCGGCGACGTGCTGGAGGTCGAGTGCCTCGCCTACTACTCGGACATCCCGTTCTACCCGATGGGACAGATGTTGCGGCACCAGTTGGGAATACGAGAGGCGGACTCCGCGGATCACAGTCAGACCCTTCTCGCCGAGTCAGTGCGCGGCGCCGGGGTCGATGTCCCGACGGCTCTGCCGCTCCTGGCGCCTCTCATCGGGCTTCCCGATGTAGCTGGATACTCCGTACCAGAGCTGGAGCCGGCGGCAGTGCGTCAGTTGACGATCTCGCTGCTCGCCCAGTGGCTGGGTCATCTCGAACAGGGGAGGCCCCGCCTCCTTGTAGCCGAGGATGTCGAAACGGCCGACCCCTCGACGTCGGAGCTCATCGGGCGATTGGCCTCCGAGCCACCGCCCGGCCTGCTCACGGTGATGACCTCGCGGGAGCCGTTGTCTCACTCATGGGTCGACCGCGTGGAGACTTCGACTCTCGGGCCGTTGACTTCGGACGAGGCCGCCACGCTCATCACCTCCATCACCGACACGGGCCTCGTGTCGGCGGATCTGAAGGAGTCGATCCTCGAGCGCGCCGAAGGCATCCCGCTGTTCGTCGAAGAGCTCGTCTACTCGGCTCTCGAGTCGCCGAGCCAAGACCCGGTGCCGCTACGGCTCCAGGAGGTCCTCACCGCGCGATTGCGCACGCCGGGCGTGGATCTGCGTTCAGCGCAGATCGCGGCCACTGCGGGGTTCACCTTCGACGAGAAGCTCATCGAAGCCGTTGTGGAGAAGCCAGAGACCGTTTCCTCTCGCCTCGACGCGATGGTCAGCGCGGGGATCGTCGATCCGATGGGTGACGGAGGGCGAAGCCTGTACCGCTTCCGCCATGGCCTACTCCGCGATGCGGCCTACGAGACCCAGGTCCTGCAGACTCGGCGTGACACTCACAAGAGACTCGCCGAGGCTCTGATCACCGAGGGTGCGGAGCCAGGTGTCATCGCCCTCCATCTCGAGCTCGGCGATCAAACCGAGCAGGCGGTGGCGCAATACATCGTCGCAGCTCAGATCGCCCAGGACTCCGGTGCCCACGTCGAGGCTTCGCGTCTGACCACCAGGGCCCTGGATCTGATCCTCAGGTGGCCGGTGAGCCGAGAGAGGCATCTCACCGAGCTGACGGTCCGCCTCCTTCGCGCCCTCAGCTTCAGCTCCGTCCGCGGATACGCCGCGCCCGAGGTCGGCCATGACTTCGAGGCAGCCGAAGCACTCACGCGTGACGCGGGTGCCGCTCCTGAAGTGATGCCCGCGATCATTGCGATCTGGTCGTATCGACTCGTGCACGGCGAGGTGCCGGCCGCGGCCGGCCTCGTCAGTCGCCTGGTTGAGATGTCAGGCACGGAGGCGGGTGCCTGGTTCGCCGCCGAGATCGAGGCCTGTGCAGGCTTCCAGGCACTATACGAGGGGCGACTGGGCGTCGCGACAGAACATTTGGAGAAATCCTTCGCCTCGTTCGAGGCCCGGCCATCGGACAACATGATCTCGGAGTTCTGGCCGCTTCCCAACGATCCACTGGCCGTTTCCCAGATCGGTTACTCATGTGTGCTGGCTCTGAGGGGCGATCTCGACGGGTCGGCGGAGTGGGCGGAGCGTGCGATCGAGCGTGCAAACGAAGTCCCGTTTCCTCGTGGCCCGTTCACTCTGGCCTTCGTCCACGTGTATCTCGCGTGGCTGAAGTGGATCCTCGGCGACCCCGAGGGAGCGGAGGAGGCCGGCCAGGAGGCGGTGCGCATCGGGCAGGAGCGTGGCTACGCCTACTGGATAGCCCTCGGCTCGGTGTTCCATGGCGTTGCTGAGATCGATATCGACGAATTCGAACAGACGCTGGGAACGCTCTCTCTGATTGGGCATCGTGCCTTCGTTCCCGCATATCTGGGTATCCGCGCCACGGCGGAGGGAGAAAGCGATCCAGCCAAGGCGGTGGCGACCCTCGACGAGGCAATTGCGTTGGCCGAGGCCAACGGCGAGCTTCTCCACATCCCCGAACTGCTTCAGCTCCGCGGTCTGTTCACCCAGAAGCTGGGAGGGAGAGAACCCGATAGCGTCGCAGACCTCTCCGAGGCCGTGAGGAAGGCCGAGAGACAGGAGTCCTTGCTGATAGCACTCCGGGCGGCGTTGGCCGTCGCTCGTCTTCCCGACGACTTCAGGCCCTCCGACTGGCGGGACACCCTGGGCCGACAGGTCGAAGCGCTCTCGGGATGCACCGGGCTCCCGGAGCTGGACGAAGCCGCCTCCCTGTTGGCCTGAATGGCGAATCGCATCGCGATCCTGGGGGGAGGTATGGCCGGTCTCGTCACTGCCTGGAAGCTCAGCGAAGGCGACTGGCGACAGCGCTACGACTCGATAACGGTCTACCAGAGGGGATGGCGTCTGGGAGGGAAGGGTGCCAGTAGCCGAGGACGCAACGCCCGGATAGAAGAGCACGGCCTCCACATGCTCCTCGGTTACTACCACGAGACTTTCGACGTGATGCGGGCGTGCTACGAGGAACTGGATCGACCGCGGACCAGCCCTGACTGTCCCATTACCACGTGGGATCAAGCCATTGCCCCGTCGACGCGAGTCGGGCTGCTCGATCGCACCGAGACCGGATGGGTGCCATGGGTCACTGACTTCTCGGTGCCGTCCACCGCTTTTGACGACAACGCCATCGACCGTGGTCCACTGCGCGTCGTCGATGTGGTTCGCCGCTCCCTCCGCCTGCTGGTCGACTTCCACAGACTTCCCCCATCGAATGGCGGCATTGTCCTGAGCGCATCGGCGACGAAGCCGGGGAGGTCGGAGACCGAGAGCCAGGTGACAGCCGTGCTCAGGGCATCCGGGCTGACCGCGGTGGCGGGAGCGGTGGAGGTCGTGGGTCAGGCGGCTGACGCACTGGGTGCACTGGCCTCCCGCACGCGGTTGGCGAGTGCACTCGAACCCGTGATCCGTGATCTTGGATCGTCATTGCAGCGTGGCCTGATGTCGAGGTCGGTGCCCGAGAGAACCCGACAACTGGTCGACCTGGTGCTGACCAACCTGCGAGGCATCGTGGCCGACGGGCTGCTGACGAAACCCGAGGGGATGAGGAGTATCGACCATCTCGACTATCGGGACTGGCTTCGTGCCCATGGGGCCCACCCGGCGACAGTCGACCAGGCGATCATCAGGGGCATGTACGATCTCGTCTTCGCATACGAGGGTGGCGACCCGGCCCGTCCGCGATTTGCCGCTGGTCTGGGATTGGAACTGGCGACGCGGATGCTGCTCGGACACGATGGAGCGCTCTTTTGGAAAATGCAGGCCGGGATGGGCGAGGTGATCTTTGCTCCCCTCTACCAGGCGCTCGCCGACCGTGGTGTCGAATTCAGGTTCTTTCATCGAGTCGATCGGTTGCGGGTGGGTTCGGATGGCAACTCGATCGACCAGATCGACGTGGCGCGCCAGGTGGACGTGATCGAAGGCCCTGGCGCATACCGTCCACTGGTCGCGGTCGGTGGTTTGCCTTGCTGGCCGGACCGGCCGAACGCCGACCAGTTGGTCGATGGAAACCGAATCGGGACCGTCAACCTGGAGTCTTTCTGGGCAGACTGGGAAGACCGAGGAATCGAACAGCTCATTGCCGGCCGAGATTTCGATCAGGTGGTCTTTGCCATCTCATTGGGAATGGTCCCCTACGTCGCAGGCGACCTGATGGCCCACTCAGCCCGCTGGCGAGACATGGTGGCAAATGTGGCGACGGTTGCCACCCAGTCGTTTCAACTATGGCTGACCGAGGATGAGGTGGAGCTCGGTTGGCGTGGGGGCCCTGGGGTCACGCTCAGTGGGTTCGCCGAGCCCTTTGACACTTGGGCATCGATGGGCCACCTGCTCGGCAGGGAGTTATGGCCCGAGGATGACTCTCCCGCGACCATCGCCTACTTCTGCAACACGATGAAAGGTGAGGTCGGGAGTCCCGAAGAGGCAGCGGCTGCCACCGACGACGTATATGACAACGCCGTCGAGTTCCTCAACGGCGAGATCGGCGCGATCTGGCCTCAGTCCGTGACTGGCGACGGCCAGTTTCGATGGGATGTCCTGGCGGGAGGAGCTCGCAAGGTCGGGGCACGACGTCTCACCTCCCAATATGTGAGGGCCAACGTCGACCCCTCCGACCGGTACGTCCAATCGCTTCCGGGGTCGGGCGCGTTTAGGCTGAAACCCGGAGACAGCGGGTTTCGGAACCTCGTGGTGGCCGGGGACTGGACGGACTGCGGGCTCAACGCAGGCTGCGTTGAAGCGGCAACGCGGTCGGGAATCCTGGCTGCAAGGGCAATCGCCGAGCGGTGCTCGCTCGAGAGCAAATCGGAGAATCGGAGATGACCAGAGAGAACGACGATCGGCTCTTCGATACCGGCGCGATGTGGCGTCTTTTCAACGACGTGCAACGTCTCGGCTTCGAAACCGCCGCCTCGGTCGCCAAACGATTCAGCCGGTTGGTGGAAGAGGACCTCGGGGCCGGTCCGAGGAGAGCCGACGGCGCCCGTTCCGCCCGGGCGGGGTCTGGAGGCGGTCTGGGCCCTGAGACGGAGGAGCAGTGGGTTGCCACGGTTCGCTCAGCATGGGAGGTCTATGGTGACCTGGTTCAAGCCTCCTGGGAGGCCTTCGGCACTGCGGTCGACCTCTCGCTGGAGTTCGCCCGGCCGTGGATGACTGGCTTCGGGGAGCGGCTGCATCTGCGCACGACTCGAGGGGAGAAGGTCTCCGCCACGTTCTACGTGCACAACACGTCGAGTCAGCCGGCCCAGGCTGTCAAGGTGTCCGCCGATGGGTTGATCGGACCGGGGGCCACAGTCTTGAAACCGGTCCTGTCTCTGGATGAGGTCGAGAAGCTGGAGCCGGGTGGTCGTTTCGAGGTGGGGGTCGAAGTCGAACCACCTCGAGATGCTCCCCTCGGTCGTTATCTTGGCCAGATACGTGCTGCCACCGACCCGCCGAGCGTGATCGAAGTCGCCCTCGACGTGGTGGAGCCAGATCGAGTTTGACGGCTCCGGTCCAGTCGGTACCCGTTCAGCGCAGACTCGCTGCATATGCAGACTTCGCCCATGAGGCGATGATGGAGCGCCTCACCGCCAAGGAAGCCAGCCGCTATCTCACCGATCCCCTCGTCGACTATCCCTCCCGCCGGGGAAAAGGCCTGCGCCCCGCTCTATGCATGGCGACGTGTGAGGCGTTTGGAGGTTCGATCGAGGAGGCGTTGGTGACCGCGATCGCGATCGAGATGCTGCACAACGCTTTCCTGGTCCACGACGACGTCCAAGACGACAGCGAGCTCCGGCGCGGGGAGCCCTCCCTGCACCGCAAATACGGGAGTGCGCTGGCCATCAACGCAGGCGACGCCCTGGCGCTGGCTGCGATCGGCGTGCTTCGCGACAACATGGACCTGCTGGGCCACAGGGTTGCCCAGGCGATCCTCGGTGAATTCGACTTCATGAGCCGCCATACGGTCGATGGCCAGGCGCTGGAGCTCGGTTGGCGAATGGAGAATCGCCTCGACCTGGTTCCCGCCGACTATCTCGACATGATCATGAAAAAGACCTGCTGGTACACCACGATCCTGCCCTTGCGTGCCGGTGCCCTGATCGGCTCGAGGCTGCAGGCAGACCTGAGCCCGATGGTGGACTTCGGTTTCTATCTGGGCGCAGCCTTTCAGATCCAGGACGACCTCCTCAGCCTCACCGGCGACGAGGGGCTCTACGGCAAGAAGACCATGGAGGACATCGCCGAAGGGAAGCGGACGCTCCCGCTGATCCACCTTCTATCAGAGGCCGACGAGGGTGAGCGCAACTGGCTGAAAGGGTTCCTTGGCTCCGAGCGTGAAGCCCGTAGTCCAGATGACGTGCACAGGGTCGCCAGGCTGATGGATGCCCATGGCAGCATCGAGTTCGCACGTCATTTCGCCTACGGGGTGGCGAGCTCCGCCGAGGGAGCATTCGAAAGAGCCTTCAGAGGCGTGGCACCGGGACAGGGTCGCAGCTTCGTCCACGATCTGATCCCCTACATGATCGAAAGGGATCTCTGACTGCCCAGCTGTTTATCGACGGGAGATTCCGGCGTGTTTGGGGTTAAGCCAGATTCCTGCAGAGTGGGGTTCGAGCGATTCGATGACGGTGTCCTGCCACAAGTCGGATAGCTCCTCGATTGTCAGGGGTTCCCTGAGCATCGTCGCGAATTGGTCAGACACCAGCTCGCTTTGGTAGGCGGACCGGTTGAAGCGCCTATCGACGAGGCGCTGGGTTCTCACCCGTAGGGGATTGAAGGCGGCGGCGATAACCAGCGTACTTACTGCCACCGCCAACGCGTTCTGAGTCGGAAGTATGGAGGTCACCAGCGTGACCAGACCGAAATAGACTGCCCCAAGGACCAATACCACCATCGAGTAGCTGACGGTCCTGCTGATCAGTCGATCGATCTCATAGAGCCGGTACCTCAAGACGGCTACCGCGATCGAGATCAGAAGCGTCGTCAGGGAGGCAATCCAGCCGTTGTTGGCGACCCAGGTCGGTACACCCAGTTGCCCGAACGTCAAGACGAACGCCGCCAGCACGAGCGAGGCCGACCATCCGAACCATCGCATTTGGAGCCTCTCCGCATCCTCGGAGTGTCGCCACCGGACAACCAGGGCAACAATCGACCCGATTGCGGCCAGAAAGGCCGGAACCACCATGAGGTCGGTGAAGTCGCTTGACAGCCAGCCCAGAGGGTTGTCAACGGATGTCGGCTGCATGCCCTCAGGCTCGATTGTCACCCGATTGGTGAACAGTGCTGATAGCGCAGCAACGATCGTGAATCCCACACCCACGCGACCAACCCAGCTCCAGGCCGGCGTCGGCGCATTGCCGGTGGGAAACCAAAGCGGAAGAAGGACGAGCGTCGCAACGAAGAACGTCATGAAGCCAAGCTCACTGACTATCCAGGTGACTGCCGCCTCCGGCTGGTGATTGGCTTCCAGAGAGAATCTCGCAAGGTCGGAGAAGACGCCTGATGTCACCAACCCGAATGAGAGCGCCGAAATCACCGATCCGATCCGGTTCTCGGGACGCCTCGTCGTCAGGAACCATCCGGTGACCGCGCCCATAGTGGTAGGTATCACGAAACCGAGGGTCTCTCCCCTGAACACCACAAGCCCGAGAATCGTCGCCCAAACGTTAATAAGCACCGGATAGCCAAGAGCTAGCCAGGCAAAGAGTCTCCGGAGCCTCAAATTCCTTGGTCTCCCATCACAGGCCAGGGTAAGAGCAACCAGAAACGCACGTAGGGAGGAGCCCACTGTCGACGACGACTAGGCAAACTATCAGGGCCGAGATGCAGCACACTGGGCAGGTGCGCAGTCTTAGAGATTCCCGAGCTGCTTACTTGTCTTTGGATGTCTCTCCTTTCCAAACCGTCAGTCCAGAGTGAAGAGCACCCGTTACGAAACGGTTACGCACTTAGCGCCGAATGGCCTGTCTTGCGTACGTTTGAAGCGCACAGCGATAGAGACCTGGATCGCCAAGCACTGGCAAACCGGCGGCGATCGGTGGGTCGATCGTCGACACCGTTACCGTTCTGAACCCTGGGGGCAACTGGATCGTCGCCGCCGTCGGTTAGACCTGGGAGAAATCGCTAGCGATCAAGGGACGATCGGCGCACCGGTCCTGGGAAGTGGAGTCGGAGGCCGGATGGCGGACTTGTTGGATAGGGTTGGATTCAAGCGAGTGTGATTCCCACGGAGGGATTCCGTTGTGGCTGACAGCGGTGGTCTTATTGGCCGCTTCGGCGAGTTGAGCCTATTGAAAGACGGGCTTGCTGGGGCATCCGACGGTCGAGGGTGTCTGTTTCTGGTTTCGGGTGAGCCGGGTGTTGGCAAGACGCGATTGGCTGCGGAGTTTGCCGAATACGCTCGGGAACAGGGCGCCCGCGTGTTGTGGGGTCGCTGTTGGGAGGGGGCTGGAGCGCCGGCGTATTGGCCGTGGGTGAGGGCCATCAGGTCGCTGCTGCGTGATCATGGCTCTGAGAGTCTTCTGGAGCTGATGGGGCCGGGTGGGTCGGACCTCGCGCTGATGCTCCCCGAACTTCACACACGGTTCCCGGAGCTGCCCCCGTTGCTTTCGAGGGATGCCGAGTCTGCGAGGTTTCAGCTGTTCGATTCCACAGCGACGTTTCTCAATTTGGCCGCCGAATCTCGACCGATCGTGCTCGTACTCGACGACATCCATTCGGCTGACACGCCGTCTCTGCTGTTTCTCCGTTTCGTTGCCGGTCAGCTCGCCGATGCTCAGATTGTCCTCCTCGCTATCTACCGTCATGGCGAGTTGACACCAGACCACTCTCTGACCGGTGTGCTATCGCAGATCGTCCGGGAGCCGACGACCCAGGAGATCCGTCTGGTCGGTTTCGGTGAACCGGAGATCGCCGCCTTCGTGG
>CAZSOF010000061.1:0-11715 GCA_964607685.1 uncultured Acidimicrobiaceae bacterium
GGGCGGGCATCGTCCTCGGACCTGCGGTGGCGGCGCTGCTGATGAGCGCGTCCACGGTGATCGTGGCGGTCAACGCCCAATTCCTGCGTCGCGTGGACCTGAGACCGGCTGGATGAGAGAAGCTGGCACCTGCTCGACCGACTCCGGAGGAGTTGCGGTCCGGCGCCACTCCGATTTCACCGGTCATCACCCCAGCCCTGGTCGTGGAGACGCTCGAATCCGTCGAGTAGGAGATCCAGGGCAAACTCAAACTCGAACTGGTCGTCACAGCCCGACCCGACGATGGTTTCGTCGGTGTGATTGGCGGCGGCTGCCACCGCAACGATGTTGGGGTAGCGGGCTGCCAGTTGGGTGAGGATCGCTTCCTGGGCCTCCGGGTTCGGGCTGGGTGGGCTGGGGAGGAGCTCCTGTGTGAACCCCCACATGCGACTACCCAGAGTGTGCATTACCTGGTGGGTGAGCCGGGGAGAGAAGCCGCCAGAGCGGAACATCCCGGCGATGGAATCCATGTAGTCGAGCACGGCCGGCGTGGGTGCCTTCCGGGTCTCGATGACTGCTGACGCCCAGGGATGATGCAGCAGGGAGCTCCGCGCAGAGAGGATGCGGCGGCGAAGTGCGTCCCTCCAATCGGCGTGGATGGCCGGTGAATCTATCTCCAGCACGATCTGGTCGACCATCCCGTCCAGAAGCGCTTCCTTGTTGGCCACGTGTTTGTAGAGGGCCATCGGCACGACGTCGAGTCGTTCGGCGAGGTTGCGCATGCTGACGGCTTCGATCCCGGCCTCGTCCGCCAGGGCCACCGCTGCGTCGAGGATCCGCTCCTTGCTCAGAGGAGGTCTGCTGTCTTTGCTTGTCTCCTGGCTCATCTGATTCTGCTCGGTGATCGGTGTTGCATTCACCGTAAATTCCCCGACACACCTGGTGTACGCCGTACACCGATCGAAATGGAGGCTCCCAATGAACCCAAGAAGACTTGCCATCGCCGCCGGCATCCTGTACCTGGTCACCCATGTGACGTCGATCGCCGCGGTTGCCCTCTACCAGCCTCTGGTCGGTTCAACCGACTATGTGACCGCTCCAGGGTCCGACTCCGGTGTGATTCTCGGTGCGTTGCTCGATGTCATCCTGGCATTGGCCGTCGTCGGCACCTCGGTTGCTCTCTATCCGGTGGTGAAGAGAAAGGCACAGGCCGCGGCCCTGGGGTACGTGGGACTACGGACGCTCGAAGCCGGGCTGATCACGGTGGGCGTCGTCAGCTTGCTCACTGTCGTCACCATGCGTCAGATCGCCGCACCGGGAGCAGACGCCGCAACTCTGCTCATGGTGGGCGAGGCGCTTGTGGGGATGTACGACTGGGCGTTCCTGGTCGGCCCGAATCTGGTTCTGGCCACCAGCACGGTGCTACTGGCGCAAGTGATGTTCCGCACGCGGCTGGTGCCGCGGTGGATCGGCATGCTGGGCCTGGTGGGCGGGCCTCTGACTTTGTCCGGGCGGTGGGGTCCATGTTCGGCCTGTTCGAACACATCTCGGTGTGGGGTGCCGTAGTAACGGTGCCAGTCTTCGCTTGGGAGCTGAGTCTTGCTCTCTGGCTCATCTTCAAGGGCTTCGACGATGACGTGGTGACAAGCTCGGAGGTCGCTGTGGTGATCCCGCCAGCCCGAGAGGGGAGCCTGGCCAATGCCATCGGGCAATGAGCCCGGGTGGAGAGCGAAGTCGGACCAATAGAAGGGCGTCCTGGCTACGCGGCCGACCATCCCCCGTCCGAGGTGACGATGGCGCCATTGACATTGGATGCCTCGTCGGACGCGAGCCACGACACGACGGTTGCGATCTGGTCCGGCTGCGCGGTCGGACCCATGGTCGCCATCTTCAGCTGGGCACGTTCCATCACCCAACCACTCTTTGGCTGTGCCGTGGCGCCGATTCCGGTCTCCACTCCGCCGGGCAACACCGCGTTCGACCGGATGCCGGAGGGGCCGTAGAAGAATGCCACGTGTCTCACCAATCCGATGACTCCGTGCTTGGACGCCGTGTACGCAACGCCCGCGGCTCCCGCGCCGAGTGAGGCCTCGGACGCCACAGTCACGACCGCACCGTGTCCTGCATCCCGCATCAGGGGCAAGACCGCACGGGTGAGTCGCATCACGCCGGTGAGGTTGACGGCCAGGACTCGTTCCCAGGTCTCGTCATCGACTTCGCCGAGGGGAAGGAAGTGGTCCATGATCCCGGCAATGTTGGCCAACACGTCGACCTGGCCCCCGGCCGCCTCCACGATTCTGTCCACATCTTCTTGTTTGGTGACGTCGGCAGTGACGATCTGGTGACCATGGCTGGCGTCAGACATCCGGTCGAGGGTCTCTTCGAGCCCTTCCTCGTTGATGTCACAAGCGATGACCGCGGCACCTTCTTCGGCGAACCTGATGGCCGTCGCCCGCCCGATACCGGATCCTGCTCCGGTGACGATGACGGTGTTACCTCTGTGTCGCGTTGCATCCATGATGGGTTGGTTCTCCTCTTGTCGGCGTTCGTCCGAACCCGGAGGTCACGGGTTCAAGATCCGTCCATTGCGTAGGCGACGGATCCACTTCTCGACCTCCACGACGAGAAGGACCCCCAATGCCAGACCCAAGGCCCGTATCCATTGCTCGCCGGTCAAGGGCTGGGTCTGGAGCAGGTCCTGAAGCGGCGCCCATGTGGTTGCTATGACGGCGAGAAAAGTCGGGATGGCCAAGATGCCCAAGGCTTTCGCAGCCGGTGGGCCGAGCCCTGTCTCAGGATCGCGGCGGGTTGCCAGGCCGGTGGCCAGGCTTCCCAGTCCCATTGTCACAAACGCCATTGTCATCGATGCCGAAGGTCCGACTGGCGAGGGGGAGTCCGGCCCGTAGAGCAGCGGGACCAGAGTTGCCAGGAAGAGCGCTCCTCCATAGATCAGCCACCGGACGATCTCACGTCTGTTCGCCAGTGGCGTCTGCGGATCTCGTGGCCTGCGTTGCATCAAACCAGGGCCGGCGGGTTCGAGCAGGATCACGAGGACGGGTGCTCCCGCAATGAAGAAGTTGAGAAACAACACCATCAGCGGTGTCATCGCCATCCCCTCGGCGATATTGAACAAGCTAGCAGTCAGAAAGAGCAGTACCAGCGACAGGAGTTGTGACATCTGATACCGGACGTAGAGGGCAATCTTTTGGTAGATGCTCCGCCCCAACTCGATTGCGCGGACCAGAGTCCCGAAGTTGTCGTCGGTCAAGATCATCTTGGCTGCCTGTTTGGTGACCTCAGATCCGCTGCCCATCGCCACACCAATGTCGGCCTGCTTCAGGGCGGCCGCGTCGTTGACGGCGTCCCCCGTCATCGCCACGACCATGCCTCTCGACTGCATCAGCCGAACCAGTCGGAGCTTGTCCTCGGGTGTCACCCGGCCGAGGACGTGGATATCGTCGAGCATCATCTCGACCTCAGGATCCGAGAGTGCCCGGAACTCGGCCCCACTCATCGCTCCAGACCCAAGACCGAGCTGTTCTCCGATCGCAAGGGCAGTGACTTTGTGGTCGCCGGTGATCATCCGCACGTCGATCCCGGCCTGAGTCGCAACCGCCACGGCTTGCTTGGAGCTCGGTCGCAGCGGGTCGATGATCCCCGCAAGCGCTTCAAACCGCAGTTCCTCGACAAATGCCATCGGGTCGCGGATCGCCTCCTGCTCTTGATAGATGGGGATCAGTCGCGCTGCGAAAGCAAGCACCCTGAGTCCTTCGGACCCAAGCCGATCGTTCGCTTCGCCGATATCGGACTGCACGTCTCTGATCGACGTCTCGCCACCTTCGCGGGTGCTCGCCGTGGTGCATCGTGCCAGCACCACGTCAGGAGCGCCTTTGGTGAGCATGACGAGCCGTTCTTGGCCTTCCAACTGCACCATGTGCAGGGTCGACATGAATTTATAGCTCGAGTCGAAGGGCACTTCCGCCACACGCGGATATGCCCGTCTGGTCTCCTCGGCCGACACTCCAAGCTTCGCGGCCAGGACGACCAGCGCTGCTTCCGTCGGATCGCCGACCACCTCTCCGAAATCGGAGACACTGGCGTCGCTGGCGAGTACCAGGCCAAGCGCGAATCGGGTGAAATCGTGGTCTGGCTCTCCCGCAGCCGCCCGAATCGCACCTGTCTTCTCATATCCGCTTCCGTCGACGTCATAGAACGAGCCACCGTGATAGAGGCGACTCACCATCATCTCGTTCATCGTCAAGGTTCCGGTCTTGTCGCTGTTGATGGCGCTCGTGGAACCCAGGGTCTCGACGTCGGTCAGGTTCTTGACCACGGCTTTGGCCTCGGCGAGTTGACGAGACCCATAGGACAACATCATCTGGACGAAGGTCGGAAGGCCAGTCGGGATGGCGGATATGGCCATGGCTGTCCCCAACAAGAGCAAGTCACCGGTCTCCATGTCGCGGGACCATCCGATGAGCAATATCAGAGCAACAGCGCCCCAGGCGATGGCGCCAAGAACCTTGGTGAGAGAATCGAGCTCGCGCTGGAGGGGAGACCTTCTGCGTTCGACCGACGACAGCATTCCGGCGATCCGTCCCATCTCGGTCGACATGCCGGTAGCGGTCACCACCATCACTCCGCTGCCCCGGGTCACGGACGTGTTCTGAAAGAGCAGATTGCTGCGGTCTCCGAGTTCGACGTCGTCACCGGGCAGAATCCCCGCATCCTTGGCGATGGGGGCGCTCTCACCGGTGAGAGCGGCTTCTTGTGTCTCCAGTGTCGCGCTGCGAAGCAGCCGGCCATCGGCCGGAACCAGGTCTCCGGCCTCCACCAGGACTATGTCTCCCGGTACCAGCTCGGGAACCGGGACCTCAATGGTCGCTCCCTCTCTTCGAACCCGGGCGTTGGGCACCTGGAGCCTGGCCAGAGCATCCACAGCCTCCTGTGCCTTGAGCTCCTGGCGGGCTCCGAGCAGGACATTGAGACCCACGAGAATCCCCACCACCACCGCCGTGGACATCTCGCCAATGATGAGGCTGACAACCGTGACACCAGTGAGCATCAGATTCATTGGATCGACGATCTGGCGTCGAGCGATCTCCAGCTTCGAAGGCGGGGGCTCACCCTGGATCTGGTTTGGTCCGTAGACGGCGAGCCGACGCTCGACATCGGCAGAGCCAAGGCCCTCCACTGGATCGCTGTCGAGGAGATCCAGGGCTTCGTCCACCCCCACGGAATACCAGGGACGATCGGCTTCCAGTTCCAATGTCATCGTCAACTAAGCCAGGGTGGCCACCAGGATCGCCTTGATGGTGTGAAGCCGGTTCTCCGCTTGGTCGAAGACGATGCTCGCCTCCGATTCGAACACCTCATCGGTGACCTCGAGGCCATCGGGCATGTCCGTGTGCTCCATCATCTCTCGGCCAACGATGGTATTGCTGTCGTGGAACGCCGGTAGACAGTGCATGAACTTCACTTCGGTGTTGTTGGCTGCATCCATCAACTCCGAGGTCACTTGGTAGCGCCTCATGTCCGCCACACGGCTGTCCCAGACTTCCTTGGGCTCGCCCATCGAGACCCAGACGTCGGTGTGTATGAAGTCCACACCGTCGACCGCCTCACGAGCGTCCTCGATGAAGGTGATGGTGGCGCCTGTGTCACCCGCGATCTCGCTGGCGAGATCCATCACGTCTCCCGGTGGGCCATATTCTGCTGGGCCGCTCAGGCGGAGATCGGAGCCCATCAAGGCCGCCATCACCATGTGTGAGCGGGCCATGTTGAAGCGACAGTCGCCCATGAAGGCGTAGGAGATCCTGTTGAAGGGCTTGCCGCTCGCCTCGAACATGGTCAAGTAGTCGGCCAGCATTTGGGTGGGGTGCCATTCGTCGGTCAGGCCGTTGTAGACGGGCACTCCCGCGTAGGCCGCCAGTTCCTCGACATCGGCCTGAGTCCGGCCGCGGTATTCGATGGCGTCGTACATGCGGCCCAGCACCCGCGCAGTGTCGGCAATGGATTCCTTGTGGCCGATCTGCGAGCCGGTCGGAGCGAAATAGGTGACATGGGCTCCCTGGTCGTATGCAGCCACTTCGAAGCCGGCAAGGGTGCGAGTGGAGGTCTTCTCGAAGATCAGCGCCAGCTCCTTGCCGACCAACTTCTGTTGCTCGACTCCGGCGTATTTGGCGATCTTCAGGACTCTCGACAGCTCCAGGAGGTGTGTCATCTCATGGGGTGTGAAGTCCGCTTCTTTCAAGAAGCTCCGTCCGGTCAGGTTGAAGGCCATGTCGTCTTTCTCCCAGTGTTGCGGTGTCTGATTTGCCTCTTCCTACGTGTCATTCCCGATAAGTGATCCCTTGGTCTCCCCTGCTTACCAGTGTCCCTGCCTCTCCCGACAACATGGCACCGATGTCGGCCAGGCTGCCAATTGCGGCGATGCCCTCAGATGACGATGCAAACTCACACGCCGCCGTCACTTTCGGCCGCATCGAACCAGCGGGGAAGTCATCCACCATTTCCATCAGGGCATCAGGATTCGCTGCGGCGATGGCCCGCTGGGTCCGTTTGCCCCAGTCGACGTAAACCGCGTCGACGTCGGTGGCCATGATGAAGAATGCCGCGTCGAGACCCGAGGCGAGGAGGCCACTGGCGTGGTCCTTGTCGATGACCGCTTCCACCCCCACCAGCTTCCCCGGTGTCTCGTACATGGTCGGGATTCCTCCACCTCCGGCACAGATCACCACAGCCTCCCGCTCCAGCATCCAAGCGATTTGTCGCAGTTGAATGATGCGAACCGGTCTGGGTGACGGCACCACTCGACGGTATGCATCGGCATCCGAAACGAACTCCCATCCCTTCGTCCGCTTCAGCTCCTCAGCCGAATCGAGGTCGTAGAAGGGTCCGATCGGTTTGGTCGGATCGAGGAACGCCGGATCGTCTCGGTCGACCTCGATCATGGTGAGCAGGGTGGCCAGGGGTTTCTCAAAGGGCAGCCTGTTCCCCAATTCCTGTTCGACCATGTACCCGATCATGCCCTGAGTCTCGGCCCCGAGTACGTCGAGGGAAGGGGGCGGGACTTCCTTGTATGCGTCGGCTTGCAGGGCGAGAAGCCCGACTTGGGGTCCGTTCCCGTGCGAAATGACCAGCTCGTGCTCGAGGGCTATCGGGGCAAGCACTTCGCAAGCAACGCCGACATTTTCACGTTGATTCACGTCGGTCAGCTCCTGGCCCCGCCGGAGCAGGGCGTTGCCACCCAGGGCAACTACTACTCGCATGTGGTGCGAGTCTCCTTCAGGTGCCGCAATCCGCCAGCTGTCATGACAGTGCCACCGCCCCAGCAAGGAAGAGAATCACCGCAACAAAGAGGATTCCCAAATAGATGCCTATGAACTTGAGATACTTGTCATAGCCGATCTTCACCAGGGCAAGCCCTCCCATGAGCACTGCGGAAGTGGGTGTGACCAGGTTCACCCATCCGGACGCCGACTGGTAGGCGGTGACAGCTATCGACCGCTCCACCTCAGCGAAGTCGGAGAGGGGGGCAAGGATGGGCATCACCAAGGCGGCGTGTCCCGATGACGAAGGAACCAGGAAGGCGATCGGGATGTTCACGATGAATGCAACGATGGCGAAGAAGACGCTCGACGTGCCGGAAACCGCCTCTTCCATCATGTTGAGGATCGTGTCCGTGATGAAAGTGTTCTTCATCACAACGGTGATCCCACGGGCCACCACGATCACGAGAGCAGCCCCCAGGAAGTCGGAGGCACCCGCCACTATGGAGTTCACGGTGCCCCTTTCCCCCAGACCTCCAATGATCCCGATGATCACGGCGGCCACGATGAACAGCATCGACGACTCGGTGAAGTAGAACTCTCCGAACAGCTCCCAGAGCTCGGGCAAGGCGAAACTTGCACCAAACACGTTCTGCCAGATGTCGTCCCACGGGATGAACCCATAGATCATTGTCAGGAACGCCAGGGCGAAGACGATCAGAACCCAAACCTGGCGAGACTCCATCTTCGGCACCTCCACCACGTCCTCAACGCCGCCGTCGTCGTCGAATCCGACAATCGATCGATTCGGGTCGCGCTCTATTCGTCTGGCATACCAGAGGACATAGGCGACGCCGACCGCGACGAGCACGATCCACATGCCAAGCCGCAGCCACAGCCCATCGCTGATGGCTATACCCGCCGCATCCGAAGCGACACCCGTGGCGAACGGATTGACTGTGGAACTCAAGACCCCCGTTCCCGCACCCACGAAGATGATCGTTGCGCCCACCATCCGATCGAGACCCATGGCCAGGACCAGGACGACCATCAAGGTGTAGAAGCCGAGCGTCTCCTCCCACATCCCATAGGTCGTTCCGCCTATCGCAAAGACGACCATGAGGATCACGATCAGAGCCGTCGGGCTTTCTTGATACCTGAGCGCCAGGCGCTTGATGCCGAGTTCGATCGCACCGGTCTTCATGGTTACGGTGATGAACGCTCCTACGGCTAACACAAACAGGAATATCTCTGCCGAACCGAACAAGAAGCCCTCATTGAAGGACTGGACCTCACCGGTGGCATCCTCAACGCCGTAAAGACCGTTGGGTGTGCCATTCCACAGGATTCGGAACATGTCGAGCAAACTCTTCTCCACACAAGGGACCGCCCCATCGGCCTCGTCGCATGAGGGCAGCTCCTGATAGGAACCGGGAATCGGTGAGCCCTCTTCATCGAATTGATAGACCCCGGAGGGTATGAAGAATGCGGCTAGCCAAACGACCAACAGCACTATCGCCAGAACGGTGAGGGCCGACGGGAAGGAGAACTTCCTCCTTTTCTCGGTCACCATTGACTGAGAATCAGAAGCGCTGCGAACAGGGTCCTGGACGGTGGTTACCTCGTTGCTGTCTGAGCCACTTCCGGCTCGATCGGAGTCCAATGGCGACCTCCATGGTCTGCTGCTCGGGGACTCTTCGCTGTCGATCGAACATATTCGCTCTGCCAGCTGGGCCGAAGGGCCGACCGTCCCAAACGCTGGGGCCTTTGGCCCATACCGGCGCTGTTGCTGGTGTCGGAAGATATGTGTATCGAGCGGTCTCTTACCTCTCAAAAGGAGTTGCAGTCATGAGCGAGTACGGGGTCTATTCGGAGGTGGGCGAACTGCGGAAGGTGATTGTTCATCGGCCCGGCCTCGAGATGAGACGTCTCACCCCTGCCAATGCCGCCGGACTCCTCTTCGACGATGTCATCTGGGCGCGTAGAGCGCGGCAAGAACATGACGCATTCGTCGACCTGATGCGCACTGAGTTCGGTGTCCACGTGATGAGAGTCCACGAGCTATTGGAGGATGTCGTCCGCGAGCCCGAGGGGCGGGCCTACGTCTTGGACCGCAAGCTGATACGCGATGAGGTCGGAGTCAGGGGTGCCGAGGAGTTGCGGGCATGGATGGACGAGCTCGACGCAGAGACGCTCGTATCTCATCTCATAGGCGGACTGACCGTCGATGAGCTCCCCGGCGAACTCGGCGAGTTCGCGCGAAAAGGGTGGGAGGGAACCGAGTTCGTGCTTGCCCCGCTGCCCAACCAACTGTTCACCAGGGACAGCTCTTGCTGGATCTACGGCGGCGTGACCATCAATCCCATGTTCTGGCCGGCTCGCCGGAAGGAGTCGCTGCACCTTGCCGCGATCTACAAGCATCACCCCGAGTTCAAGAGCGGGGATTTCGAGTTCTGGTGGGGGTACCCGCCTGAGCCCGAGCAGTACCGGGGTTCGGCCATGATCGAAGGAGGCGACGTGATGCCGGTCGGCAAAGGTGTGGTCCTCATAGGTATGGGCGAGCGGACCACCTACCAGGCCGTCAGTCAAGTTGCACAGGTGCTCTTCGAGAACGAGGCGGCAGAGAGGGTGATCGCCGCCAAGATGCCGCACGACCGGGCAAGCATGCATCTCGACACGGTCTTCACATTTTGCGACCGTGACCTGGCCACTATCTATGAGCCCGTGGTCGACTCGATCACGCCGATCAGCTATTACCGGGGGAATGATGGTCGCATAGAGGCACGCGTGGAGAAGCGAGGATGGGTCGAGACGGTCCAGGATGCTCTTGGTCTGAAAGAGCTGAGGATCGTGCCCACCGGCGGCGACGAGTTCCAGGCCGAACGCGAGCAATGGGACGACGGGAACAACGTCGTTGCGATCCGCCCTGGTCTTGTGATCGCGTACAAGAGAAACGAATGGACAAACGCCCAACTCCGTCGGGCTGGCATCACCGTTATCGAGATCGAAGGCTCAGAGCTCGGCCGGGGAAGGGGTGGTGGACACTGCATGACCTGTCCCGTTCTCCGGGACCCGGTCTACGACTGAGAGGGCAGACCCTCTAGAGCTCGGTGATCTCATCGACGTCTTCGCCGATACCGTAGACCCCTACCTTCTCCGGTGCTCCCAGATACTCGGCCCCGACCTCGAGTCGTTTGATCTGTAGTCCCATCCCTGCGTAGATGAACGAAAGGATCGGATTAACCAGATTGAAAAAGCAGAAAGGGAAGTAGCTGAGCGTGGCAACACCCAGCGACGCCGACATGTAGGCGCCACAGCTGTTCCATGGAACCAGCGGCGAGGTCACCGTTGCCGTGTCTTCGATCTGTCTCGATAGTGATTGTGGGGCGACCCCGCGCCCCTCGAATTCATCCCGGTACATGGTTCCAGTCAGGACGATTGCCAGATACTGATCGGCTGCCACGAGGTTTATGCCGATGCCGGTTGTGCCGGTGGCGACCATCAGCTTGCGGTCCGACGTCGCCCATCTCTGCAGGGGTCTTATTAGACGACCGAGCTGTCCCGTTGCCTTCATGATCCCCCCGAATGCGAGGGCGGCGAGTATCAGCCAGACGGTCCCCAGCATGCTCGCCATGCCACCACCAGAGACGAGGGCGTCGAGTCTTTCCAGTCCGGTCTCCGCTTCGAATCCGGTGGCCATCGCCGACCACACTCCCTTGACCATCACCCACGGAGTGGCGAGGTCGGGCTCGTCGACGAATGTCCGCACGATGTCGGGTTGCCATATCACTGCGACGAGACCTGCGGTCAAAGCCGACATCAGGATTGTCGGTGTGGGAGGTGTCTTTCGCAGCGCGAGAACGACGACGACAGCCACCGGGATCAGCGTGAGCAGACCCACGTGGTAGACACCGGCTATGGCGTCCACTGCTGCGGTCAGGTCGAGGGTCCCCTCATAGTCGCCCGTGAGACCGATGAGGAGATACAACGAGCACGCTATGAGAATCGACGGGATCGTGGTCACCATCATCGACCTGATGTGGGTATAGAGGTTCGTCCCGGAGACTGCAGCTGCCAGGTTGGTGGTCTCCGAGAGGGGGGACACCTTGTCCCCGAAGTAGGCTCCGGAGATTGCGGCTCCGGCAGCCAGGCCCGGTGAAACGCCCAGGGCCGTTCCGATCGCAATCAACGCGACGCCGAAGGTGCCTACGACCGTCCACGAGCTTCCGATGGCGACCGCCATCAGAGCACACACCGCAACCGCGGCGATGAGGAACCAGTCCGGCGTGATGAACTGGATGCCGTAAGACGTCAGGGTTGCAATCGTCCCCGACATGCCCCACGTACCGATCAGGGCACCGACGGACAGGAGGATGAAGATCGCCCCGATGGCGGTGGTGATCGAATCGATTGCCCCCTGACCGACTTCCTTGGGGGTCACGCCGTGGGCAGTGCCGATCCATCC
>CAZSOF010000062.1:0-5259 GCA_964607685.1 uncultured Acidimicrobiaceae bacterium
GCCTCGATCACCGGTTCCGTGACCTTGGCGTTGCCGAAGCGGGTTACGAAGATCCCCCTCGGGTGGACCAACCGCCGCAGGTCGGCGTAGGCCGCCTTGGTCAGGATCCCGATGCGAAACGTCTTGATGCCACCCGCTGTCGAACCCGACATCCCTCCCAGGAACATCAGTCCCACCATCATGATCTGCAGGGCCGGCCGCCACATCCCGAAGTCGGCTGACGCGTACCCGGTGGTTGTGGCCAGAGAAACCGTGTTGAATGCCGCGTCCCGTATGGCCTCGGCCGGCTGATGGTCCTTGAGGAGACCTCCGGTGACGATCGTGATAGCCACCACGATTATCAGGGTGTAGAGAGCGAACTCGGAGCTCCGCAGGTACTCCCCGGGTCTGGCGATGGCCCGGTAGTGGAGGGCAAACGACACTCCGGCCACGAACATGAAGAAGGTGACCACCCATTGGGTGTAGACACTGAAACCGGCGAGCGAGGTGGCCTCGGTCCCGAACCCCCCGGTCGACATGGTGGTGAACGAGTGGATGACGGCCTGGAACCCGCTCATGTCGCCGGCCGCCAGCATGACTATCTCGAACACGGTGATGCCGGCGTAGACCAGCCACAGCCGTTTGGCGGTCTCCTGGAACCTCGGCGTGAGCCGATCCGGGGTGTGTCCCGGTGACTCCGCCCGCGCCAGCTGCATACCGCCGGTTCCCAACAGGGGGAGGATCGCCACTCCCAGGACGATCACCCCCATGCCTCCCAGCCACTGCGTCAGGGCCCGCCAAAACGAGATACCCCGGGGCAGGACACCGGGATCGGGCAGAATGGAGGCGCCGGTGGTGGTGAACCCCGACGCCGTCTCGAACACGGCGTCGGAGATTCCCGGGATGGCCTCGGAGAGCAGATAGGGCAGAGCGCCGAAGATCGAGAAGACGAACCAGGCGAGACCGACGGTGACGAACCCCTCCTTCACAGTTATCGATTTGGGTCGGGGCACGAACCGGCGCATCACGTACCCGGCCACCCCGGTGATCGCTGCTGCCGCCCCGATCCCGATCGCCGTCTCGAACTCGGAGTAGGCCACGCTGACCAGGGCCGAGAGGGCCATCCCGGCCGACACGAACAGGAGCACGGAGCCGAGCACGAATGAGACCGTCTTCAGGAGAGTCAAGGCGGGGGACGGAGCGGTGCGTTGTCCCGATTCGATCATGCCGTGAACAGCGCAGACGAGGCCGGTATGTCGCGGGGGACTGCGAAAAAGATGATGTGGTCGCCGGGACGGACCACTGTGGAGCCATCGGGCACGAACGTGGTGCCGTCGCGTGAGATTCCCCCGATGATGACCCCGATCGGCAGGTCGAGGTCGAGGAGTGACTTGTTGGCCGCCTCCGAGTCCTCCTGAACCTCGATCTCGATCGCCTCGGCATCGGTGTCCGAGAAGGTGGCCACCTGCTCCACCTGGCCCTGACGGACAAAGCGGAGGATGGCGCTGGCCGCCATCAAACGCGCCGAGACGGCGGCATCGATGCCGATACCGCTGAGCAGGCCGACGTAGGAAATCCGGTTGAACCGTGAGATGGTCATGCCGGCGCCACTGGCCTTGGCAACCAGACAGCCCAGGAGGTTCACCTCATCCCAGCCGGTGAGCCCCATCACGACGTCTTTGGGGCCCAATTCGAGGTCTCCCATGACCTCGGGGTCTGTCGGGTCACCACAAATGACCAACGCACGGGGGTGCCGGGAGGCGAGGTAGGTGCAGCGATCGTCGGCTTCGTCCACCATCACCACCGACAGCCCGGCTTCGGCCATCACATCACACGTCAGCTCGGCGAGGCGGGTGCCACCGAGGACGATCGCCCGATCGATGTGACGACGCTTCACACCCAGAAGTCGAGTCGCCTCCCCGACTCGGTCATCCGTGGTCATCACCAGTGCGTGATCCCCGGCGCTCACCGCGGTGTCCCCGTGGGCCACGATGGTGCGTCCGTCCCGCACCAGGGCGGCAACCACCCAACCCCACTCGGCCTGACGCATCCGCAGCTGGCGCAGGGGCCCTTCGGTGATCGGGGCATTGGGCGCGACGATGCCACCCACCATCACCAGCTTGCCCTCCGCGAACTGGACCAACTCACTGGCACCACCCAGACCCACGATTCCCACCAGCTCCTCAGCCGCCGTACCCGAGGGGTCGATGGTGACGTCGACCCCTAGGCGGTTGGCACCTTCACGAATCTCGGGGTCTTCGATGCGGGCAATAGTCGTCTTGGCCCCCAGCTCCTTGCCGGTGAAGCAAGCCAGCACATTGGCGCCGTCGGAGTCGGAGACTGCGATGAGAAGATCCGCCTTGCCGGCCTCGGCCTCCTCCAGGAGATGGGCGCTGGCGCCGTTGCCTCTGAGCACCAGGGCGTCGATAGTCTCCTGTAGTTGGGCTGCTCGGACCTCGTTGTCTTCGATGACCGTGACGTCCTCGCCACCCGAGGAAAGACGCTCCGCCAGGTAGGAACCGACGGCCCCGGCACCCACGATGATTATCCGCATTCAGGTCCCATCTCGGGTCAGCACAGACTGTCCAGGCTAACTCTGATGCGGCTGGTTCTCACGTTGCTTCGGGATCATTCTCGGCCCCCCCGTAGAATGACCTAAGTTCCGCAACGGGCCACCGGGCCTACTGAGGAGACCCATGCATTTCGACAGTCCAGGCGCGGTCACGGACGCATTGCGCACAGCCGATTATCTGGCCGATGATCGCATCGCCCAGGTCGTATTCCTCGCCGACAGACTCTCCAAACCGGTGCTGGTCGAGGGTCCGGCCGGGGTGGGCAAAACCGAGCTTGCCAAGGCCATATCGGCGGTCACCGGTCGTGAGCTGATCCGACTCCAGTGTTATGAGGGTCTCGATGAGGCCAAGGCCCTGTACGAGTGGAACTACAAGAAACAACTGCTCAGGATCCAATCGGATGTGGACCACGATTGGGACACCATCAGCCATGACATCTTCACCGAGGAGTTCCTGCTCACCCGCCCCCTCCTCGAGGCGATTCGCTCGGCGGACCCTGTCGTCCTGCTGATAGACGAGGTCGACCGGGTCGAGGTGGAGACGGAGGCTCTGCTACTGGAGATACTCTCCGACTTCCAGGTCTCGATCCCCGAGTTGGGAACCATGAGCTCCAACACCCAGCCCCTCGTCTTTCTCACGTCCAACAACACCCGGGAGCTGAGCGAGGCCCTGAAGCGACGCTGTCTCTTCCTGCACATCGACTATCCGGACACCGTCCGGGAGCAAGAGATCCTCAACGCCCGGGTCCCCGGGCTGTCTGAGCACCTGGCGGGGCAGGTGGCCAAGGTTGCCCGGTCGATAAGGAATCTCGACCTCAAGAAGGCCCCGTCGGTCTCGGAGACCATCGACTGGGCCCGCACGCTCATCGCGTTGTCCGTGGAGGAAGTCGACGAGGAGGTTCTCGGTGACACCCTCCACGTCCTTCTCAAGTACCAGACCGACATCGAGAAGGCCGCAAAAGAGCTCACCTCCTCACCCCAGGGCTAGGTGATTCCACCGTGCTCCCGGTAATCACCGGCTTCATCGACGAGCTACGGGAAGCAGGGGTCCCCGTGTCCATGGTGGAGGCAATCGACGCCATGAAGGCCGTCGAAGCCATCGACATCGGCCGACGCACCGCCCTTAGAGAGACATTGAGGGCCACGCTGGTGAAGAACCTGAGACACGAGCGGGCTTTCGACACCGCCTTCGACATCTATTTCTCCAACATTCCGCCACCTGCCGACACCACCGAGCGTCCCGGTGAGTCCGGTGAAAAGCCCGGTGAATCGTCACCGGATCAGGGCGGATCGGGTGGCGGAGAGATGAGCGAACAGGAGCTGTTCGACGCACTGTTGAGCGCTCTCGCCGGTATGGACGAGGATGCGTTGCGTCGCGCCGTGCGGCAGGCGGTCGAGCAGCTGGCCGGGATGGAGCCGGGAAGGCCGGTCGGCGGCACCTACTACCTGTACCGGACGCTGCGACGAATCGACCTCGGCCAGTTGGAAGCCGAGCTCACCGAGGCACTGGGCGGGAGTGACGACCTCACCGAGTTCGAGGAGCGTCTGCTGCGGGAAGAGGTGGGAGCTCTCGTCGAGCGGCTCCGGGAGGAGATTCAAGAGGAGATCCGTCGAAGACTGGTGGCCGACCGGGGGAGAGAGGCCGTGGCCAGGACTCTGCGTCGTCCTCTCATCGAGGACGTCGACCTCATGCACGCCACCAGCAGCGATCTGGCTGAGATGGAGGCTGCGATCGGGCCGCTGACCCGCAAGTTGGCGGCACGGCTGGCCCGCCAGCGAAAGAAGCGGACTGGCCGGCTGGACTTTCGGCGGACGGTGCGACGTTCACTGGCCACCGGCGGGGTGCCTGCAGACCCGCAGTTCCGTCATCCCCGGCCACACAGACCGGAGGTCTGGTTGCTCTGTGACATCTCCGGTTCGATGGCCACCTTCTCGCGTTTCACGCTGCAGTTCACTCACGCCATGTCGACCCACTTCTCCAAGCTTCGCTCGTTCGCCTTCGTGGACACGATCGACGAGGTGACCGATTTCTTCGGGCCGGGCGTCGACTTCGGATCCGCAGTCGCCAAGATCACTTCGAAAGCCGAGGTCGTGTGGTTGGACGGGCATTCGGACTATGGCAACTCACTGGAGACCTTTGTGAGCCGGTTCGGCAGCCAGCTGACACCACGAACGACAGTGATCATCACCGGTGACGCTCGCAACAACTACCGACCACCACGGGATGCCGTCCTGGGGGAGGTGGCGAACGCCGCGAGGGCGGTGGTGTGGCTCAACCCTGAGCCCAGGGCCTATTGGGACACAGGGGATTCCACGATGTCCCACTATGCACGACATTGCACATCGGTACACGAGGTGAGGACTCTGCGTCAACTCGAGGAATTCGTCGAGACTCTCACCCTTCCCTCCGCCCGATCGTTGCAGAATGCCTAAACCCCTGCTCACGACATGCCGATATCCGGGGAGGCCTGGAACGGGCTACCTGACCGAGGTGAATCAATGGGCTCACGCATTCTGATCGTCGAGGACAGCGCTGTCATCCGACGTCTCATCGAGGTGTGTCTTCGTGCAGCCGATCTCGAGATAATCACCCGTGATGACGGAAAGACAGGCCTCACGGCGGTCAGCTCGGAGTCACCCGATCTGGTGGTCCTCGACATCGGTCTCCCGGGCATGGACGGATGGGAGGTCCTCGACCGTATCCGCGG
>CAZSOF010000062.1:5359-11639 GCA_964607685.1 uncultured Acidimicrobiaceae bacterium
GGCGCGCCGGTACAGCGACGCGAGGATCCCGCCCTGGTGACCGGCGCCGGTCGCTATGTGGACGACATCACACCCGCGGGGACGCTGCATCTGGCCGTGGTCCGATCCCCATTCGCCCATGCCGACATAACCGGCATCGACATCTCGGCGATTACGGACGCTCCGGGCGTCTGGGCGGTCATCACCCCGGACGACGTTGCGGATGTGGTGATGCCCCCGAATCCCAGACCGGACCGCAACGTACCCCGGCGCTACCCCCTGGTGCAGGGGCGGGCGTTGATGCCGGGCGATCCGGTGGTCGCCATCGTGGCCGACACCGCGGTGGTGGCCAGGGATGCGGCGGATCTGGTGTTCGTGGAATACGAGCCTTTGGATGTGGTGGGCGACGTCGAGAGCGCCCTGCAATACCCGCCCATCCATGAGCATCTGGCTTCGGGCACCAATGTGGCATACGACCGTTCCCGGGGTGACCGAACCGCGTTCGACGCGGTGGAGGGGCCGGTGCAGCTCAGCGGTGTGGTCGACCATCCCCGTGTCGCACCGGCGCCGATGGAGAACCGGGTGATCCTCGCCGAGTGGAAGGAGGACGGGCTCACCGTCCATCTCTCGACACAAGCACCACATTTGATGCACGAACAGCTGGCGGCCGACTTCCATCTGCCCCAGGCCTCGGTGAGGGTCATCACACCGTTCGTCGGTGGTGGGTTTGGCTGCAAGTTCGACCTGGCGGAGGAGGACTATCTGACCATCATCGCGGCCCGGATGACGGGACGCCCGGTGAAGTGGACCGAGACACGGCGGGAGCACATGTTGGCCATCGGCCACGGTCGGGCGCAGCGTCACCGCTATGAAGTGGTTGCGGAGGAGGACGGGACCATCAAGGCCCTCTGGGTGGACAGTCTCATCGACCTCGGGTGTCGTCATCGCTATCTGTCTTTCATCGAGATCACACCCCGCATGGGAACCGGCAACTACCACATTCCTGTTTACGGGTGGCGGATGCGCGGCGTTTGGACCAACCGGGCGCCGAGGGGGATCTATCGGGGTGCCGGCCGCCCGGAGGCCACGCTCACCATCGAGCGCGTGATCGAGCATGTGGCCAGGGCCACCGGTGTCGACTCGGTCGAGGTCCGGCGTCGAAATTTCATACAACCCGACCAGTTCCCGTACCCCTCTTCGGGGGGACAGGGGGCGCGTGGCTACGTCTTCGATACCGGTGAGTACGAGAAGGCTCTCAACAAGCTGCTGGAGGTAGCCGATTACGAGGGCCTGCGTCGGAGGCAGACTGAGGCCCGCCAGGCCGGCCGGGTCATAGGGATTGGGTTGGCCGCCTATGTCGAGGTGTGTGGCTTCGAGAACTGGGCCGCGGCACGTCTTCAGGTTCACGCCGACGGTTCGGTCACCTGCTATGTGGAGACACTGGATCAGGGCCAAGGTCATCGGACGTCGTTTGCCCAACTGGTCGCTTCCGTCCTCGGTCTCGATATCTCTCGTGTTCGGATCGAGCAGGGTGACAGCTCGGCATCTCCCTATGGGTGGGGCACCTCGGGCTCGAGATCGATAGCCCAGGGTGGGTCGGCGAGCTACACAGTGGCCCAGAAGGTGGCGGCCAAGGCGGCCAGGATCGCCGGCCATCTTCTCGAGGCCTCGTCGGAGGACGTCGTGCTCGCCGACGGCAAGGCAACGGTCAGTGGGACCGACGTTTCCGTCTCATGGGAAGAGCTAGTCGCCGCCGCCATGCAGGGCAACGTCCCCGAGGGTCTGGAGCCCGGCCTCGACGAGGAGATCCATCTCCGCTCCGGTGGTCTCAACTATCCGTTCGGGATGCACCTGGCGTTGGTGGAGATCGATCCGGAATCAGGTTCGCCACGGCTGGAGCGGATGTGGGCGGTGGACGATGCCGGGAACATCATCAACCCCATGTTGGCCGACGGGCAGCGTCACGGGGGTCTGGCCCAGGGAGTGGGTCAGGCCCTGTGGGAAAGCGTGATCTACGACGAGGACGGCAACCTGGTCACCAGCTCGTTCATGGACTATCTGTTGCCAACAGCGATCTCATTGCCCAGCTTTGATCTTGATGCCACGGTGACCACCACACCCACCAACCCATTGGGCGCCAAGGGGATCGGGGAGGCGGGTGCCATCGGGTCGACTCCGGCTGTGGTCAACGCGGTGGCCGACGCCCTCGACGGCGCCGAGGTCCAGATCCCGCTCACTCCGGAACAGATCTGGCGGGTCTTGGCCGTTATGTGAGGTCTTGCGACGCGTGACTGATGCTCACAGAACGCTGGAAAGCGGGTTCTAGGCTGAACCGATGACGGTTGGGGCCAGGACCATCCCCCGGGGCCGGATCGCCGTTCTCGGGATCATCACCATTGCGGTCTACGGGTCCTGGTACTACAGCTTCGGGGTGCTTCTCGACCCCATCATCGAGGACACCGGGTGGCATGAGCCGTTGCTCACGTCGGCTTTTGCCACGTCACTCCTCATCGCCGGCGTGGGCGCCTTTGCCGGAGGGTGGTTCCTGGATCGGGCCGGCAGCAGGGCGGTTTTCGGCGTGGCGGCTCTAGTAGGCGTGGTTTCGTTCACGGTGGCGACGATGGCGCAGTCCGCGTTGCTGTTCGCGGCATCGGGTGCAATCGGGGGAGGGATCTTCGGGGCGTTGGGGTTCTATCACGTCACCCAGACGGTTGCGGTCAGGATCAGCCCGGCCGACACAACAAAGGCGATTGCCGTGCTCACCATCTGGGGTGCCTTCGCCAGCGCCATATACATGCCGATCGCCGCATGGATCGTCGAACCCATCGGATGGCGATGGACGTTGCGTCTGGTCACTCTGTCCGCCGTTGCCGCATTGTTGGTCGGAATGGGGATGATCAACACCAGGACGGAGGCGATGCCGCAAACACGTCATCTCCTGGCCGAGCTGCGTCGATCCCTTGCCGTTCCGGCCACCCGCAGATTCGTCATCGCCACCGGTCTGGTCGGCATCGGGGCCGAGACGATCCTCGTCTACCAGGTTCCGACCATGACGGCGGCTGGTCTGCCATTGGCCGCCGCTTCGTTCTGGGCGGGATTTCGGGGCTTCGCCCAGCTCGGAGGTCGACTTCCACTGATGCCCATAGTCAATCGACTGGGAACTGTGAACTCATTGCGTCTTGCGTTCGCGGCGATCGCGGTCGGTGGGCTGTTGCTGGCGGTGGCCGGGACTCCCGCGCTGGCCGCCCTGTACGCGGTCATTGCCGGATTCGGGATCGGGGCGTCGTCACCATTGAACGGCATGCATGCCCGAGACGTGTTTGGGCCGTCGAGCCTGGGCACGTCAATGGGTCTCTTGTCGTTGGTCTTCTTGGTGGTTGGGTCGATTGGACCGGCCAGTGCCGGTTGGGTCGCCGCGGCTACCGGATCGAGGTCGGTGGTCGTCGTCGGTGGAGCGGCCGTCACGCTGGTCGCCGTTTTCCTGATCCGGCGTCCTGACCAGCCGAAGGTGTAGCCGGCCGAATCCGCGACAGCTCGCATCTGTTGTGCAGTCGGACCGGCTGAGCCGGTCGAACGGCCCAACGGATTCGATGCCCTCGTCTGTTGTGCAATGGGACCGGCTGAGCCGGTCGAATGGCCCATCGGATTCGAGACTTAGGCCGGGACGCCTTCTTCGATGACCGCAGCCAATCGCTCGATCAGATCGACGACTCGATTGGAGTAACCCCACTCGTTGTCGTACCAGGACATCACCTTTACCAGATTCCCGCCGAGAACCTGAGTGCCGCTGGCATCGAAGATGGAGGAGTGAGGGTTGCCGATGATGTCGGTGGAGACGATGGCGTCCTCGGTGTACTCCATGATCCCGGCCAGATAACCCTCGGCAGCGGCCTTTATCGCCGCGTTGACCTCCTCAACGGTCACGTCCTTCTCTACCTCGACCACGAGGTCGACGGTGGAGCCGTCTGGGACCGGGACCCGCATCGCCATGCCGTCGAGCTTCCCGTCGAGCTCGGGCAACACCTGACCCACCGCCTTGGCGGCACCGGTGGTGGTGGGGATGATGTTCTCGGTGGCGGCGCGGCTGCGGCGGAGGTCCTTGTGGGGCACATCGGCTAGTCGTTGATCGTTGGTGTAGGCGTGCACCGTGGTCATCACCCCCTTCTTGATGCCGAACGCGTCATCGAGGACCTTGGCCAGGGGGGCGAGACAGTTGGTGGTGCATGAGGCGTTGGACACGATGAGGTCCTCGGGACCCAGCTCGGAGTCGTTCACCCCGAGGACGATCGTCTCGTCGATCTCGTCCTTTGCGGGGACAGTGAGAATCACGCGCTTTGCCCCGGCTTCGAGGTGCTTTTGGAGTGATGCCCTGTCCCTGAATACGCCGGTGGCCTCGATGACGATGTCGACACTCAGTTCACGCCAGGGCAACCGTGCCGGATCGGTCTCCATGAGCATCTGGATCTCGTGGTCGCCGACCTTCATCACTCCATCGGCCACGGAGACATCCTGATCGAACTTGCCCATGACCGAGTCGTACTCCAGGAGATAGGCCAGGATGTCATCGTCGGAGAGATCGTTGATGGCCACAACGCTGATGTCCGATTCGGGCCTGGAGGCGATGATCCTGAATACGGCGCGTCCGATGCGCCCGAAGCCATTGATGGCCACCCGTGTCATTGCGAACCTCCCTGTGCGGCGATGGCTGCTGCTACCTCGACGGCTCGGTTGGAGTAACCCCAACCGTTGTTGAACCACGTGATCGTCTTCACCAGGCTGCCGCCGGTCACCATGGTGGCCAGGCTGTCGTAGATGCCTGAGTGGGGATTGAGTCGAACGTCGGAGGAGACGATCGGGTCGTCGACGTACTCGATCACTCCCTCGAAGCGATCCGCGACCTGACTCCTGACTGCCTCGTTGACGTCTTCCACGGTCACTTCGGTGGCCGTCTCGGCCACCATGTCAACGGTGGAGCCGTCGGGGACCGGGACGTTGAGGGCGGTCACCATGATCTTGCCGGTCAGCTCGGGAAGCACTTGTGTGATGATCTCTGCCGAGTTCGTCTCGGCCGGGATGATGTTCTCCCCGGCGGCGCGGCTGGTGCGATATGCGTCAGTGGGCACGTCGGCCAGGCGCCCGGCGTTGGACATGGCCTTCACAGTGGTCATGTAGACCCTGTCGAGCCCACACGCCTCATCGATGATGCGGAGGATCGGTGCGGCGGCGTTGGATGTGTTGGAGCCCAGAGCGATGATCTCAGGCTGTTTGTCGAGGATCTCGTCGTTGATGCCTCTGAGTAGCAGCGGAATCTCACCGGGCGTCTCCGGGCTCGACGTGAGTACGACACTAGAAGCCCCACCGACGAGATGGCCCTGCAACGCACTCTTCGAGAGGTAGCGGCTCGTCGTGTCGAGGACGATGTCGACGTCGTGGTCGCCCCATGAGGTGTCTGCGGGGGTGCGGCTATCGGTGAAGGCGACCCTCTTGGAACCATATGTCAGGGAGCTGTCTGAGTACTCGACGTCACCGGGGAAGCGGCCATAGATCGAGTCGTATTTCAACAGGTAGGTGAGGGCCTCGGGATCGGCGATGTCGGCTATGGCCACAACGTCGAGGTCATCACGATCGTGGAGCAATCTGAAGACGTTGCGCCCAATCCTTCCGAACCCCATCAGCCCGATACGGGCAGTTGTCATGCTTCTCCTTCTATCAAGCGCGAAGTTAGCGAGCGACCCCCTGGATTCTGAAACCTTGCGTCTGTAGGTTCGAATCGGGGAGATATGTTCGTCGTCTTTGCGATCGCCGCAGTTTGCCTGAGCTCACCAGTGAACGGCCCTGTCATCGCCGGGTATTCCCCGGAAGGTCAATATGCCGGGCATTGGGGCATCGACTACGCGGCCGAGGTAGGGGAAACGGTGCAGGCGCCGGTGGCGGGTCGGGTGACCTTCGCCGGGTCGGTGGCAGGCATGGGTACGGTCACCATCGAGCCGGTTACGGGGTTCAAGGTGTCGATCTCATATCTGTCCGAGATCAAAGTCACCTCTGGCTCATTTGTAAGTGAACGCTCGGTCGTCGGGCGAGCAGGTTCCGACCATGGTGTCCCGGCGGTGCATCTCTCAACCAGGATCAAAGGACACTACGTCGACCCCGCCGGCCAAATGGGCTGCCAGGGTACTGACATCAGTCGTGCCCTCCGGCTGGTGACACCACCGCAGCCCTATCCTCGATCACGTGCGAACCGGAATCCTCGGCGGGACCTTCGACCCGATCCACATCGCCCACCTCCACGCAGCCGAGTGCG
>CAZSOF010000063.1:0-7802 GCA_964607685.1 uncultured Acidimicrobiaceae bacterium
TGTCTTGTCATGAAGAGGACCTATCAACCCAAGGTGCGTCGCAGAAAGCGTCGTCACGGATTCCGCCACCGGATGCGCACCCGCGCCGGGAGGGCCACGGTCAAGAATCGTCGCCAAAAAGGCCGGAAGCGGCTCGCTGCGTAGATACCAATCCCTCCGTAACTCTCGAGACTTTCGTAGAGTCCTGTCTGACGGGAGTCGTCGTCGCAAAGGCGGAATCGTCGTGGTCAGCTCGCCAGGGCCGACCGGGTCCCCTCGTCTCGGGCTCTTGGTCTCGAAGAGATGTGGTCCGGCAGTGGTGCGAAACCGCATCAAGAGACGATTGCGCTCCGCAGCCGACACCGTTGAACTACAACCAGGAAATGACTACGTGATCATCGCAAACAGCCAGGTCGCCGAGACACCGTACCCCCGACTCGTCGGTTGGCTGGCCGACGCGCTCGAGGAGTTGGCCGATGTCTAGCTGGGTCCGACCCCGAAGTTGGTTTGTTGGTGTCATCAGGATTTACCAGAAATTGGTAAGTCCCAACATGGGTGCCAACTGCAGATATCAACCCACTTGCTCCAATTACATGGCTGAAGCCGTCACACGCTTCGGGGTCTTGCCGGGCGTTTGGCTGGGGATCAGACGGATTGGCAGATGTCATCCGTTGCGGTCGGGAGGTTACGACCCGGTACCGGAGAGGTGGAGACCTCAGTAATGGGCGAACTGTTCGATACCTTGATCGATCTCCTCGGATCTGTCCTCGCCTTCTTCTACGACTTCCTGCATGGATTCCTCAGCGATGGCGTTTCCTACGGTCTGTCGATCATCCTGCTCACGATCGTGATCAACATCATCGTGTTCCCGCTGACCCTGAAACAGACCCGGGCCACCAGAGCATTCAGCGCCCTCCAGCCCGAGATCAAGAAGATCCAGGCCGAGTACAAGGACGACCCCCAGGAGATGCAGAAACGTCTCATGGCGGCACAGAAGGAAGCTGGGGCGACCCCGGGCGGATGTCTGCTCCCCTTGTTGGTCCAGATGCCGATCTGGTTTGCTTTGTTCCGACTCTTGCGGGCACCGCTGGAGCACATTCCAACCGACAGCGCCCTCGGACAGTCCATCGCCGCCGGTGGAGAACCCTTCCTGGGCATGATGCTGGAGACCTCACCATCACAAGCAGTAGGCGAGCTCGGATTCCCCCAGGCCATCCCCTACCTGGCGATGATCGTGATCATGGTGGCAACTCAATACATCCAGCAGTGGCATTCCACCTATGGTCAGGATCGGAGCAATCAGCCAGGCTCGGGAGCTCAGCAGGCGGTGACCAAGATCATGCCCTTGTTCATTGGGTTCATCTCCTGGAATTTCCCCGCTGGCCTGGTCCTCTACTGGGCCACTTCCAATCTGTTCCGTCTCGGCCAACAGGTGCTGATTTTCAAGATCGATGGGCGTCCGCCTACTCCGGGATCTCTGGCCAAGCAGTCGGACAAGGACACCGGTCCCGACAGGTCCGGTGACGACTCCCCGGAGGTCAAGAAGCCACAGCCGGGCGCCGCCAACAAGCGCCGACGGCGCAGGAGGAGATGACGTGGATTACGTCGAGATCGAGGTAAGGGCGAAAACGGTCGACCTGGCCGTCGAAGCGGCGATGCAAGAGTTGGGTGTCGACACCCGGGACCAAATCGAGGTCCAGGTGATAACCCAGCCGGTAAAGGGGTTTCTCGGGATCGGTGGGAAGGATGCGGTGGTCCGGGTGAAGAGAAGACCCGCCCAGAAACGACGTGGTAGACGACGTGGTGATGAGAAGTCATCAGCCAAAACAACCAAGAACTCCCGGAAACGGACGCAGGACCGAAGCAAGCAGGCTAAGAATGGGAGCCGAAAGCCCCCCCAACAGACGTCGCGGCAAAAATCCGGGGGACGTCATGTCAGATCGGAGTCAAAAGTGAGCGATGATCGGCCCAATCTGTCTCTCGAGGAGCAGGCTCGGGTCGCCCGCGAGTTCCTCGAGGGGTTGGTGGAGGCGTATGGTCTCGAAGGCGCGGTGAGCACCAGAATCGAGGATGAGGTGATCATTGCCGACGTGGAAGGTGATCAAACCGAGGCCATGGTTGGGATCCGGGGATCGGTGCGTTCCGCCATCCACGAACTCACTCGCACCGTGCTGCAACGATATAGCGCCGACACTGCCCGGCTTCGTCTCGATATCGCCGGCTATGCCGAGCGTCGACGTAAGGCGCTGTCCATCTATGCCGAGCAACTGATCGAACAGCTAATCGCCGAGGGTGGCGAGATCATGTTGGAGCCCATGAGTCCCGCCGACCGCAAAGTCATCCATGACGTAGCCGCCGAGCACGAAGCGGTCACCTCATACTCCGAGGGTGAGCCGCCACGTCGATATGTGGTGTTGTCGCTGGTGGAAGAGTCCCAAGAGGAAGAGTGATACCTGGAGACAGGTGACGGCGACGCGCCACTCATTGACCTGATCGGGTGGCTACCTTGGTTTCACGTGGAACCGTACTGGATGAGGGCCGCAGGTTTTGCGGGTCTCGAGCCGAGTGCCGGTCAGATGCAGCAGATGGAGGCGTTTGCCAATTGGCTGCGGTCGGAAGGTCGTCGCGGCGGCGGGATCGGTCCTGGTGAGCCGGAGAGAATCGACAGACGTCATCTGGCGGATTCGGTGTTGTTCGCTTCCCAGTTTCCCTCGGCAGGAGAGACGGTGTGGGATCTGGGCACCGGGGTTGGGTTGCCCGGTGTTCCCCTGGCCATTCTCCTCCCCCGATTTCGGTTTCAGCTCATCGATCGATCGGGAAGGAGAATCGACATGTTGCGTCGGGCGGTTCGGATGCTGAATCTTGACAATTGCCAGGTGGTACATAGTGATATCAAGGATCTCATCGGTCGGGCGGATGTCATCGTGTCTCGAGCCAGTCTCTCTCTCGACGACCTGACTGCCGTGGCAAAACGACATCTCAACGACGAGGGCTTGGCCATCGTTGCCGGATCCTGGCGGGAGAAACCCGATCACCGGGATTGGACGACCATAGAAATTCCCGAGCATGTGCTTGACCAAGCGGTGTGGCTTCTTATCATGCGCCGCCAATGAGCAAGCCCTTGGTGGTCGCTCTGGCCAATCAGAAAGGCGGGGTGGGCAAGTCGACCACCGCGATCAATCTGGCCGCGTCGCTGGCATTCCAGGAGCAACGGGTGCTGCTCATCGATCTCGATCCTCAGGGCAATGCATCTAGTGGTCTGGGTATCGATCGCGGCGCCATCGATGTCTCCATATACGACGTCCTCCTCAAGGAATCTCCGTTGGTGGACGCGTTGGAGGCCACCTCCGTGCTCAATCTGTTCGTCGTGCCGGCGACCATCGATCTCGCCGGTGCCGAAATCGAGTTGGTTTCCATGTTTTCACGTGAAACCCGTCTCCGTGTCGCCATCGAGGAGATGGACGATGATTACGACTTGATCCTCATCGATTGTCCACCTTCTCTGGGGTTGCTCACTGTCAATGCTCTGACCGCAGCCCACGAAGTAGTCATACCGATTCAGTGTGAGTACTACGCTCTCGAGGGGTTGAGTCAGTTGCTGAAGAACGTGTATCTGGTGTCCTCCAACCTCAATTCAGGGTTGAAGGTTGGGGGAGTGGTTCTCACCATGTACGACGGTCGGACCAAACTCTCCAAGGAAGTGGCGGAGCAGGTGAGAGAGTATTTTGGGGAGGTCGCATATAGCACGGTGATACCGAGATCGGTGCGTCTCTCCGAGGCACCGTCGTATGGAGAGCCCATCGAGGCATTTGATCCGATGAGTCGTGGTGCCATTGCCTATCGGCATCTGGGTCGCGAATTCCTGGAAAGACACGAGGAGAAGTGAGGTGACCACCAAACGGAGAGCTGGTCTCGGACGCGGGTTGGAGGCGCTGATTCCCACCGAATCTGTCCCCGATGATCAGCCGACCTATGTGCAACTTCCCGTGGACGGTATCAGACCCAACCCGGATCAGCCGAGGTCGCGCTTTGACGAAGAGGCGTTGAACGAGTTGGCTGCTTCAATCGTCGAGGTTGGGGTGCTGCAACCGGTGGTGGTGAGCCGAACCGAGGACGGGGCTCATTACCTCATCGCCGGTGAGCGTAGGTGGAGGGCCGCCCGCAAGGCCGGGCTGACCGTGATCCCGGCCGTGGTTCGGGGCTCGAGCGGTCAGTCCAACCTGGTGGAGGCCTTGATCGAGAATGTGCAGCGTCAGGATCTGACACCACTCGAGGAGGCCCACGCCTACAAACAGCTTCTGGAAAATTCTGGAATGACCCAGGAGCAGGTGGCGGCGAGAGTGGGTAAATCACGTCCCGCGGTCTCCAACACGCTCCGGCTTCTGCAATTGCCGGGACCAGTGCAGGCAATGGTCGACTCGGGGGCCCTCAATGCCGGTCATGCTCGTGCCCTTCTCGGGCTGAACGACGACAAGTATGCGGTGTATCTGGCGGAGAAGGCTTCCAGCGAGGGGTGGAGTGTGCGACAGGTGGAGGAAGCGGTGCGCAGTCGCCAGGATATGGAAGATCCCACCACGAGTCGCGGCCAGATTCGCGAGGTGCGTCCGGTGGAGATCATCGAGCTGGAAAGACGGCTCTCCGATCGACTGGGCTCCAAGGTACGGATCAGCTACCGCAATCAGAAGGGGAAGGTCGAGATCAGGTTTGGCTCTCTCGAAGACTTGGAGCGCATATACCGCACGCTCTCTTGAGAGTCAGCGGGGAAGGGCGAAAAACTGGCTGAGCCCTTCGGCCACGGCCAGACCACCCTTCTCGTCGAGACTTCTCAATGCGACGACCGCGGCCGGAGCTCTCGTTTCTTTGAGCATCGCACTTGCTCGCCCTTCCACCCGACCCCCCACCATGAGCGCCAGGGCTCGAGCCAATGCTTCACCGGCTCGAGACGAGCTGTGCTCGGAGGCGAAGTAGTACACCGAGTCCTCGTCTTCCCGGTTGACTCGGAAAGCAACGATCAAGTCGGACCCCATGCGATTGGCGCGTCGGGCGCGGACACGCTCCGGAAGACGAGTGTCGTTGCTACGCGACATCATCGGCACCCCACCAGCCTCCTGGATCGCCAGCGCGGCCGCCGAAGCTGCTTCCCAGGCGTCGCGAGCTTCGTCGGCGTCGCGACAATCGGCGTCGAGGAAGATCCTGGCACCTGCCATGGTCGGTGGCAGCCGACGCAGCCACTCGCTCTCCCTGATCGCTTGTCGACCCTCCTTCATGTCCCCTCTGGTGACCAGATGGATCTCTGTCACGACTTCAGGGCCAACTCTTCCATCTTCTGCCAGGTGGCGATTGTTCTGAAACTCGACGACAGCGGCCTCGGTGTCTCGCCCGTAGATGCCATCCACCTTGCCGGAGTCGAAGCCCAGGGAGTTGAGACGCGACTGCAACTCGGCAACATCCTCACCACGGATCATGGGGCGACGCATGAAAATCAACCGATCCCCGAGTCGATAACCAGCCTCATACAGTGAACGCCAGGTATCGGGACCCACTATCCCGTCGGCATCGAGCCCTTTTGCCTTCTGGAAGTCGGTGACGGCTATACGGGTGGCTTCGCCGAACTCGGCCCGAGTGTCGTTGGCCGGGTCGAACCCGAGCGCGGCCAATCGATCCTGGATATCCCGAACTGCGGGGCCTTGATCTCCGACCCGATAGAGACGCATCGGGCGAAGACTCTATTACCGGGCTCATCACTCTGATGGCCGTCCTGGTTCAAACCGAGTGTGAGCAGGCCGAGCGAAGCCTCATTGACTCCAGGTCGTCAGACGAACGTAGCTTCGGCGAGCCCCCCGCTTGGGGATCAGATGAATTCGGCCAGCTCGGCGAGGAGACGATGCTTGGGGGCAGCGCCCACGATGCGTCGCTTCTCGACACCGTCCTTGAACAGGATCAGCGTCGGAATACTCATGACGTCGTGAGCGGCCGCCGTCTGAGGGTTGTGATCGACATTGAGCTTGCCGATCGTGAAGCCATCGTGCTCAGCGGCTATCTCCTCAAGGACCGGGGCTATGACCCGGCACGGTCCACACCACTCTGCCCAGAAGTCGACCAGGACAGGGGTCTCGGCGCTGATAGCGTCGTCGAAGGTCCCGTCGTTGAGAGTTGTGATTTCGGCCATTAGGGGTGATTTCTCCTCCATCTTCCGGGTAAACCGCACCCAGTTGTCTTTCATTCCTGGTCGGAGAGCCACCGCTCGGCATCGATGGCCGCCATGCACCCTGTCCCGGCCGCGGTGACCGCCTGCCGATAGGTGTGATCCACAACGTCACCAGCGGCGAAGACGCCTTCCACCGAGGTGCGAGTACCACCGTTCAGGCCGGCGATGACATAACCGTTGGCGTCGAGGTCGAGCAGACCGGCGAACAGCTCGGTCGTCGGCTTGTGACCGATCGCCACGAAGACACCGTCCGCCTCGAAATCACGTGTCTCACCGGTGAGGGTGTCTTGCAGAGTGACTCCGGTCACCGAGGATTCGCCGTGGATCTCGGTGACTATGGCGTTCCAGATGACGTCGATCTTCTCGTGCTCCATGGCTCGGGCGGCCATGATCTTCGAGGCGCGAAACTCGTCGCGGCGATGCACGATGGTCACCTTCGAGGCGAACTTGGTGAGGAACAAGGCTTCCTCCATGGCGGTGTCCCCTCCGCCAACCACTACCAGCTCCAGGTCTCGGAAGAAGAACCCGTCACAGGTGGCGCAGGCGGACACGCCCTTGCCGGTGAGGTTCTTCTCACCCGGGACCCCCAGCCATTTGGCTTCGGCACCGGTGGCGATGATCACGGCATCAGCGGTGAACTGGTCACCACCGACTTCGAGACGAAAAGGGCGACGCGAGAAGTCGACTTTGGTGACGTCGACCTGCCGCATCCTGGCACCGAAACGCTCCGCCTGCTTGCGAAACTGATCCATGAGCTCGGGTCCCATGATCCCGTCGGGAAAACCGGGGTAGTTCTCGACGTCGGTGGTGATCATCAATTGACCACCCGCTGCCACGCCCTCGAAGACAAGCGGGCTGAGCTCGGCTCGGGCGGCATAGAGCGCCGCAGTGAGACCGGCGGGGCCGGAGCCGATGATGATGAGTCTCTCGTGTGTCATGTCTTCGACCTTGTGAACCACAAGTAGCCGCCTGCAGCCGCCAAAACGACTCCAAAGACCGCAAAGGCACCTGCTGTGGTCAGCGGGATCTCGAGCACCCCGAAGATGGTCCACACCAGGAAGATCACAGCTGTGAACGCCAATGCAGCCACCAGGATTCCCAGACCGGTGAGCTTGATCGCTCGGGCAACCCGATCGACCGTCATCTCCCGGACTCTCGCCGCGACCTGCTCCAAGAGATCGGCGAACCTGGTGGCGTACTCACGCATGCGGTGCACGAGGTTAGTTGTGGCGGTGGCGAACCCCTGTGTGCCCGGTTCTATTCGTCGAGATGGATCAGCTCACAGGAGAGCAGGTCGACGAAAACGACGATTGCTGTCGCCAGATCCGCATCCTCGGGGATGGCCGCGATGAAGGGAGTAATGGCCGGTGGAGCCTCGGAGGTGGTACCGGTGACATCTGCCGCGAGAGGGTCGATGGCGCTCACTGCGACGAACCGGTCGAAACCTGCCTGCTGGAGACAATCCATGAGGTCATCCTCGGTAGGTGCCTCCTGTCGGCTCTGGAGCTGAATACCTGCGAGCTCGCCTTCACGGACCTTCTCCGCTTCGGCGGCGAAGAAGGAGGCCACCTGGGGCTCAGCAGGAACATCCGCGGTCCCCTCATCGGCTTCCTCG
>CAZSOF010000063.1:7902-11568 GCA_964607685.1 uncultured Acidimicrobiaceae bacterium
GCGGCGACCGAGACCCAGCGGTAGTACCAGGGTGTGGAACGCGGAGCGAGGGCAGGTGCTGAGCGGAGCGCGGTCCAGACGTCTCGCTGTAGCGCAGCCTCCTCGCTCTGGCTCAGCGTTGCCATGCCGGCAGTGGAGAGGGCCTCAAAGGCGAGTCTCTGCGACTCGTACTCCTTGCGGGCCTCGTCGGAGGTGGCCACCAGGGCGCGGGCCTCGGTCTCGTCCTCCAGGTTTCCCTCCACAAGGGCGGCTATCAGCTCGATCTCGTGCTCACGCATTCGGTTCCTTGGATGCTCTGGTCACTGGTTTTGGTTCCCTAACTCTTCTGCAAGCAGTCGTCGGCCACGGAAGACGCGGGATTTGACCGTCCCTACGGGGACTCCAAGCACTTCGGCCACATCGGGCAGTGTCATGCCCTCGATGTCGGAGAGGATGATCGCGGCACGGAAGTCGATCGGAATCGCGCCCAGTGCGCGTTGGATCTCCGGCCGCAACGCCGCCGAGGCCAGTGCTTCCTCGGCGGCCTGGTCGGCAGGGTCGAGATGATCGGGTAACGGGTCGGTTCGTCTCCTCTTGTGTTTCCGCAGCTGGTCGTAGCACGTGTTGACCGCGATTCGATAGATCCAGGTACCAAATGCAGATTTACCCTCGAACTGCTCTGCCTTCTGAAATGCGGTGAGAAATGTGTCCTGGGTGGCATCGAGGGCCTGTTCTCTGTTGCCCATTATTCGCAGGCACACCGAGAACACCCGATCCTGATGATTGCGCATGATCTGGGTGAAGGCCTCGTGGTCACCCTCGACCACCTGCGCCAAGAGAGCGGAGTCCTGGGCCGCGGTGGTCACGGGAGGAATCGTACTTCTGACATGGCCGCCACATACCTACCGTCGTCTTGAACGGGGAGATCGGTGAGCCAGATCAGCCAGTATCCGTCGGTTCGCGGGGGAAGATCGACGAAGGTCGCAGCCGGTGATGCGCTCGCCCCCGCCACCCGATCCCAGCTCTGCGGTTCCTCGAGTCTCTGTTCGGACCAGTAGACCTCGAACACGGTCGAGGGGGTGAGATCGACGATCTGCATTCGTTGCGGGGTTCCGGTCACACGCAAGGTGACGCCCACGCCCGGCTTGAGAAGGGAAAGCGGGTCGTTGTAGTGCTCGGTGCGCCACTCGGTGGACATATCACGATCGATCAGCATGTTTACGAGTTGATCGTTTTCCCCGCCCTCGCCGTATGGGTCGAGAGTGGCAGGGTCGGTCACGACGATCTGCCCCAGGGCGAGAGTCGTGGTGACAACGGATGTGACGGTCGTCGATGCCGACGCCCGGGTCGTGGGAGTTGGAATCACGGGGGCGCTTCCCCCGGAAAGGACGAAACCAACGACCACCAAACCCACGGCGGCAGTGATGAGACCCAGCGCCGCGAAGATCAAACGACGCGAGCTGGCGCCACTCTCGGGCGCAGGGGCTCGCGGCGTGGGAGCGGCCAACAGTGCATTCTCCAACTCGTCGGCACTGAGCCGCCCGGACTGTGCCGACCTGAGGATGGTGTCGATGGCTCGTGGCACGCCGTCGACACGCTCCGATGGCGGTGGACCCGCCGGCGGCGCTCCGGTGAGGCCGGTCTCCAGCGCGGCGGCCAGTGCCCTGACGTCCCCGGACTCGTCGGCGGCTGGGGGTCGTCCGAATGCCCCCAACTTCGCCGGGTGGCCCCCGGAGTAGGAGATGGCCGAAGTGTCGATGCGCCCGTGAACGGCCCCCTCGCCGTGGAGCACCGCCAGTGCCCCGGCCAGCCCCGAGGCATTGGGCAGGAAGTCGGGCAGGTCTATGGGCTGGCTGGCCGCCACCCGGTCGGCCACCGTGGCCCCGCCGGTCCACTCGGAAACGGCGTATGCGCCACCTTCGACCAGGTTCACGGCGAACACTCGAGCGAGATGGGTGTGAGTGATCCTGGCCGCGCTGGCCACTGCGTTCACGAACTGGGAGCGACGTTCTGGCGTCGATTCGGGCCCCAGGCTGCGGATGAGAACCGGGCGATCGAGGGAGGTGTCGGTGGCCAGCCATTCCTCGATGTCACCGTCCCTCCCCAGACGTACCTCGAGTTTGTAACGATCGGGTATGGCCGTGGGCATGCAGTTAGTTCAGCAGCCGCGATACCGAAGGACCTGGAGATCGGTTCCGGTGGGAGTGAAGCCGACACGCTCATAGAGACGTCTCGCCCGCGCGTTCTCTGAGCGCACGTTGAGGATGATCGATCGGGCGCCGGTGTGTCGCCCCCACGTCATGGCGGCCTCCATCAACCATGCGCCCAGACCATGACCCGACAGATTCGGGTGAACGGCGATTCGATGCAAGTACGCCACTCCCCACTGTGAGCCGACGATGGCATAACCGGACACCGCTTCGTCCCATTCGGCGGTGAGCAGCGCCGTTGACTTGTTCGTCTCGTGCGCCTCTCGCAAACCCAGATCGCTCATCCCCCAGAATCCATCGAACGCTGCGCGGTCGATATCGAGGATGGTCCCCCAATCGGGGTTCTCTTCGACATGGACTAGGGGTGGGAGTCGGGGTTTGACCCCATTCAAGGACCGCTCCAAGACCTGGAGTTGGACGTACGGCTCATAGCCAGAGCGTCTCCAGATCCTGGTCGATCCCGGGTACAGCGCCGGCGAATAGCTCTCGTTCGCACCGAGGGCGAGGAGTCGTTGGGTGACTGCGGTCAGAAACTCCGCACCACCGCGGTCCAACCTGACCAGCGGGGCCCGGACCTGGTCGTTCCACGGCCGGGCCCGGGCGCGAAACCAACCGGCGGCGATAGTGACCTGCCCCGGCCATGCGCCGTCGACTCGGATAAGAGACTGCACATGTGCGAGAGTAAGGGGATGGATGTCGTAGTGGCCAGCCACCCGTCGGCGCTGCTCCATGACACGGGTCCGTGGCATCCCGAGCGCCCGGAGCGGGTCGAGGCGGTGCTTCGAGGGATTGATGAGTCGGGCTTTACGATCCGTGAGCTGACATCACCCACCATCGAGCGCAGCGAGCTGGCGCTGGTACATGACCCCTCCTATATCGAGATGATCGAGAGATTCTGTGACCTCGGTGGCGGGGCGCTGGACATGGACACACCAGTTTCCAAGGACTCGTGGGAGGCGGCATTGACCGCGGCTGGCGGAGTGCGGGCGGTTGTCGAGGAGTTGGCCGATGGCTCGGGTGAGACGGGTTTCGTTGTGGCGCGCCCCCCAGGTCATCACGCAATGCGGGCTCGGGCGATGGGTTTTTGCATCTTCAACAACGTGGCTGTCACTGGTGCATATCTCCGATCACGCGGGGAACGGGTGGCGATCCTCGACTGGGACGTTCATCACGGGAACGGCACTCAAGACATGACGGCGGACGATCCCGGGGTCCTCTATGTCTCGATCCATCAGAGTCATTTCTATCCCTTCGCCGGATATGTCGATGACATCGACCGGGACGACGGAAAGGGGACCGTGATCAACATCCCGCTACCGGCGTGGACTGCCGGCGATATATACCGTCGCGCATGGGGTGAGCTGGTCATCCCGGTGGTGACGCAGTTCGAGCCAGATTGGGTACTGGTGAGCGCTGGATTCGATTCCCATGTCGACGACCAACTGGCCGAGATGCGTCTCGTGGCGGAGGACTACGG